>JBBQIO010000041.1:0-11770 GCA_038325015.1 Polyangia bacterium | reverse complement strand
TGAGCTGCGGGCGCACGCCGATATGGATCGCCTCGGGCGGAACGAAACGGGCCATCGCCGGGCGGTAGCGCTCAGACAGGTCGAACGCGGCGAGATTGCGATACCCGTCTTTGTGAAGTCGGCTGAGAATGCGACCCTGTCCGCAGCCAAACTCGAAAAGCGCCGCATCGCTCCCCACGAGCGGTTCGATATAACGCTTCAGCAGCGCATAATCGACGTCAGTGCGAAATACGACCTTGCCGTCACTATTGCTGACGATTTCATCGACACCTTCATCAGTGAGCTTGGCGTCGTAGTCGCTCGCATAATATGCGGCCAAGTTGAGCGCGATATCGGTATGAAGCAGGCCGCAACGATCGCAGAGCAGGAGCCTCGATGGTGCTGGGAGGACTTTCGATTCGGAGCTGACCGAAACGGCAAATTCCGCGAAGGTTACGCCGTCGCCACCACAAACCCTGCAACTCACGCCAGCACCTTGTCGGGATGAACCTTGGTGAAATCACCGCCCTCCTGCCAGCCGCCGACCCAATCGTTGGCGACCGCATTCGGTTCGGCCATATCGAAGTAGCGTACTTGGCAGGTGATCCGTGTTCGACCGTTGCTGCGATTGAGGCCCGACTCGTGCACCGTCAAGAAGTGCAGAAACAGCACATCACCAATCTTGGTTTCGAAGCTGACGCTCGGATATTTTGCGATGAGCTCTTGTTCGTTCTCGAACCGGAAGGTCTGGGTGTAGTCACGCCGGGTATTCATCGGATCCGCGGCCCGCACGGGTAACAGCCCCTCGGCGTGACTGCCTTCGAGCATCTTGACGGGGCCCATCGTTTGGTCGACAGGTACCAGGTTAAACCACGCGGTGACACCGTTGAGAGACGACATCTGGGAGTGATATTCCTGGTGCCACAACGACCGCCATTTGTCCTCACCCGGAATATCGAGCCGAATGCCGCAGCCGCGAAATACGACGCCAGGCACCGCAGAGCCGGTGAGCTTCTGCGCCACGGACGTGAGTTCGTCTCCTCCGATGAGCGACCAAAACTGCGACAACTTTCGCATGGCGTCGTAGACCTGCGCGAGCGCCGCACGATCGGCTTTCTGCAAGTACAGTATTTTGGGCTGAATTTCTTCGAAGACGTTTGCCGGATCACTGGGACGCAGCGTCGGTGCTTTGGCGCAAAGTAAATGGTCTACGCCAATCAACAGCGCACGCACCCTCTCGACTGAGAGCAAGCCGGAGGCCAGCAAGTAACCATTGCGTCGGTACGACGCGAGCTGTTCGGGCGAGAGTTGCATGTCAGAGCAGCGCCGACTCGTGACGATGCAGGATCTCGCGCACGGTATCGCAGACCCGTTCCGCTTGCGCTTCGGTCAGGCTTAGTGAGGACGGCAAATTCAGGCCTCTTGGGCTGATTCTGTAGGCGACTGAATTTGTCGCGCGCGCTCGTGAAGTATCGGGCGAATCTTTGTATGCGGGGATTGAGCTCAGCGGATGGAAGAACGGCCGCGTGTCGATTCCGTGCTCGGCGAGGGCGGCGCCGAGTTGGGTTTTGTTCATCGGGTAGCGTTCATCCCACACGATGGTATTCATCCAGTATGCGTTTCGTGTGCCGTCGGGCTGGGCGTTGAGTCGAACGCCCTTTAGACCGGTCAGTCGCTGGCTGTACCAGCCGAACGCTTCTTGCTTCCGCGCGATCAGCTCTTCGATGCGTTCGAGCTGCGCCAGTCCCATCGCCGCCTGTAGCGCGCTCATTTTGTATTTGTGACCGATTTCGGCGTTGAAAAAGGCGACATCGCCTGGACGCCGGCCATGATCGCGCAAAACGGAAATGCGGTCGTAGAGCGCCCTGTTGCTGGTGATGAGCATGCCGCCTTCGCCGGTGGTCAGCGTCTTCGATCCGTGAAAGCTGAACACGCCGACGTCGCCGAATGATCCGGCGGCTCGCCCATGCCGCTTGCCGCCCGCCGCCTCGGCGGCGTCCTCGATGAGCGCGATGCCGTGCTCCTTGGCGACCGCGGTCAGCTCTTCGAGGTTGGGCGTCCCACCGTAGAGATCGACTGGAATCACCGCTTTGGTGCGCGTCGTGATGCGCTCGCGAAAGCTCTCGACCGACATGCACCAAGTGGTCTCGTCGACGTCGACGAACACTGGTGTCGCACCAACGTAGTGAATCGGTGCTGCACTGGCAATCCAGGTTAGCTCGGGGACGATCACCTCATCGCCGGGACCGACGCCGAGCGCCATCAGCGTTAAATGAATCGCCGACGTGCACGATGGCAAAGCCATGGCGTGCTCGATCCCGCAATAGGCAGCGAATGCACGCTCGAACTTGTCGATGTAGGCGTTGGCCGTACCATACCAGCCGGTCTTGGCCGCATCTGTGACGTACGCGATTTCGCGTTCGGTGATCGACGGCCCCGCGACAGGAATGCGCTCGTTAGGCATGTGGCAGCTCGCTCAGAAGCGGCAGCGTGCGGTCGCGCTCCGACATCACCGTGGGCCGAAATGGCCATTCGATCGCCAGCTCGGGGTCGTCCCAGCGAATCCCGCGTCCGCCAAAGGGGTCATGCGCGGGAGTGATTTGATAATGCAGCTCGGTTGCGTCCGTCAGCGTCAAGAAACCGTGGGCAAATCCCGCCGGAATGTAGACCGCGCGTCGGCTATCGGCATCGAGCTCGACGGCATGCCACTTTTTGTAGCTCGTGGAGTGTTTCTGCACATCGACCATCACGTCCCACACCGCGCCCCGCACGCATCGGACCAGCTTGGTCTCGGCCTGGGGTACCTGAAAATGGAGTCCGCGCAGGGTGCCTTTTTTGGAGTTGAACGAAAGGCTGGCCTGCGCGAAATCGCCGAACAGTCCGTGGTCGACAAACACTTTCCGGTCGAACATGCGGGCGAACGCTCCGCGCTCATCGGTTATGGTCTCGGGCTCGATGACATAGGCGCCGAAGAGCGGGGTTTCAACGAAGCGCATCACACCACCCTGGGCGTTGGGATGGGAAGGATGAACTTGCCGCCGCTCGCTCGGTACGCGGCCTGTTGCGCAAGAATCTCGTCAGCAAGATTCCACACCAACAACAGGCAGTGAGAGGCACGCAGCGCGCTGGGGTCGACAATCGGAATATGCACGCCAGGCATGAGCCGGCCCTGCTTGTGCGGGTTTTTGTCACAGACATATTCAATATCGTCCGTGCCGAGCCCGGTGGCGTTCAAAAGAACGGTTCCTTTGGCGGCCGCGCCATACGCCGCAATCGTGTGGCCTTGTCCGCGCAGCTCGCGCACCAAACCAACCAGATCGGTTTTAACGCGCTCGACCTGGCCGGCGAATTCGCGATATGGACCGTCGCTGTCGACACCCCATGCGGCCTCTTCGGCAAGCAACGCCTGGCAGCGCGCGGTCACTTTTGCAGTGGTCTCGCGCTGCGCAAAGATGCGCAGCGATCCGCCGTGAATCGGCAGCGCCTCGCAATCGACGATGATCAGC
This sequence comes from Polyangia bacterium, assembly GCA_038325015.1. Lineage (GTDB taxonomy): Bacteria > Myxococcota_A > Polyangia > Palsa-1104 > Palsa-1104 > JBBQIO01. The sequence continues at coordinate 8,285 of JBBQIO010000041.1, read as the reverse complement.
CCGTGGCGGCGAAACAGCCGATCGAGCGCCGTCAATGAATAGTAATAAAGGTGCTCGTGATAGATCGTGTCGAATTCGACCTGCGACAAAAACGTTCGCAAATAGGGCGATTCGCAGATCACCACCCCGTCGTCTTTAAGCACACGCGCAAAGCCGGCGACGAAGCTGTTTACGTCGGCCACATGCGCCAAGACATTGTTGGCGTGAACCACATCGGCGCGCTCGCCCCGCGCGGCGAGGTCTGCCGCGAGTTCCTCATTGAAAAACTCGGCGACAGTCCGCACACCGCGCTCGCGCTCGGCAACCTCGGCGACGTTGCGCGCCGGCTCGATGCCCAGCACCGGGACGCCGGCCTGGACATAGTATTGAAGCAAGTAGCCATCGTTCGACGCGACTTCGATGGCCAGGCTTTTCGGCCCCAGCCTTCGCTCGCGGATGATGCGGCTGACGATGCTCTCGGCGTGGGCCAGCATGGTCGCCGAATAGGACGAAAAATAGAGATAATCACGAAAAAGAATTGCCGGCGGAACGACCTCGGTAATCTGCACCAGCGCACAAATTGTGCAGCGCACCAAATCGAGTGGATAGAGCGGCTCGGGCACCGCTGCGTCGGCCGGCACCGGTAATAGATAGGAATTCGCCAGCGGCATCTTGCCGAGCGACAAAATGGGCGCCAGCGAGGTTGCGCCGCACGAGCGACATGCGCTCATGAAGCGGACTCGCCCAAGAGCGTTCGATACCAGTGCCAGGTTCGCTCCAGCCCCTCGTCGATGGAGAAGCGCGGCCTCCACGACAAGACCGTTCGCGCCTTTTGCGCGCTCAAATACTGCTCGCGGATCTCGTGATTGGCTTCGTTGCGAATCTCCGGCTCGAGTTCGCGCTTGCCGGTTACACGCAGGATGCGCTGCACGAGCTCGACGACGGTGGTCGGCTCTTCGTTGGAAAAATTGAACGCCTCGCCCGCGAGCTCACGGTTTTCGGCTAGCGCCCGAGCGGTGTCCATATAGGCTAGTGCGCCGTCATCGACATAAATATAGTCGCGCACGAACTTGCCGTCCGAACGGATGACGGGGCGCTCATTCAAATAGGCCGAGCGCATGGTTCCCGGCACGATGTGATTCCAGTTGAGATCGCCCGGCCCGTAAAAATTGCCACAGCGCGTGATGCACACCGGCAGGCCATAGGTCGTGGCGTACATCTGCGCAATCAGGTCGGCGCACGATTTGGAGACATCGTAGGGATGCGATCCGGTGAGCGACGCCTCTTCGGTATAGGGCAATACGGTCTTGGAACCGTAGGCCTTGTCCGAGGAGGCAACGACGATCTGTTTGCACAGCGGGCTGCGGCGCGTCGCTTCGAGGAGTGCCCACGTGCCGCGAATATTGACGTCGAGCGTGGCCACCGGATTGCGGTTGGCAACGGCGACAATGGTCTGGGCGGCCAAATGAAATACGGTATCGACCTCGTATTCACCGAGCACGCGTTCGAGGAGCGCTTGATCGAGGACATCGCCGCGCACCACCTGAATCCGCGATAGCCAATCGCCGCGTACGAGCTCGGATTCGGGCACCCAGTCGCGCACCAGCGCGACGACGCGCGCCTTGGCCTCGACCAGCTGACGCACCAGCGAGGCGCCAAGCAGGCCACTTGCGCCCGTGACCAGAACTGGCCGATGAAACCAGAAGCCGCTCACCAGATTCTCCACGGCGCCTTGCCGCTGGCCCACAATTCGTTGAGCGCGACGTGATCGCGGTAGGTATCCATCGGATAAAATTCGCCGTCGTGGCGATAGGTCATGAGTTGGCCGTCGTGGGCTAGCTTTTCGAGCGGCTCCTTTTCCAGGATGCAGTGCTCGTCGGTCGAAAAATAGTCGAGCGCGCCGCGCTGAAAGACCATGAATCCGGCCGAGACCCAGGCGTCTTGAATGGGCTTCTCGCGAAACCGGAGGACCTTGCCTTCGTCGCTGGCGTCGATGACGCCGAAGCGGCCGGGCACGCGAACCGTGGTGATGCTGGCGAGCTTGCCGTGCGCGCGATGAAACGCCAGCAGTGCGTTGGCATCGATATTGGTGAGCCCGTCGCCATAGGTGACAATGAACGTGTCGCCGTCGACATAGCGCGAGGCGCGCATCACGCGCGCGCCGGTCATCGCGCGGTCCCCGGTATCGGCCAGCGTGACCTTAAAATCCTGCTCGGAATGTTCACCGTGGTAGGTCAGCGACGCGCGCGCGCCGAGCTGCACGGTCACGTCGTTGTTCATCGCTTCGTAGTTGAGAAAATATTCTTTGATGAGGTTGCCCTTATAGCCGAGGCAGAGCACGAACTCGCGCAGCCCCTGATGGCCGAACAGCTTCATGATGTGCCAAAGAATCGGCCGGCCGCCGATTTCAACCAGCGGCTTGGGGCGAAACTCGGTCTCCTCGCGAAGTCGAGTCCCGAGCCCACCGCACAGAATAACGACCTTCATGAGGCTTCCTTTGCCGTCGCTGCGTTCATGCGCTCGGTGTGCCCGATTAGTCTTTTGGCAGAACGTAGACTTTCAGTTGTCCGTGGTCTGCCCGACCATTCAAAAGACGCAAACTGTGGTGGGACGGCCGCAGGTTCCCCGCTCGTCGAGCGCAAAGGGATGCGACTCGGAAAAGCGAAGAGCGGCGGAATGGGTGCGTCCGGGTGGTGCATAGAAGTCGGGAGAATAGTCGGCGAGAGCTTCCCGTCAACCCATACGCGTTTGCGACTGTGCCCTGCGCCATGTTCGGAGCGGCGCCATGCCGTGCTTGTCGTGCGCAAAGCCGAGCCGCGCATTCGGCGAAAAGAGTGGGTACCGTCTCGAGCGCTGCCGGTCCTGCGCCCATCTGTTCGTGGCCAATCAGCCATCGGTCGATGTGCTGGCCGAGCTTTACGCGCGCTATTCGTACGGCATGGATTGGCGGAGGTGCCGGAGTTCATCCGCGCGACATCAACATGGCGTCAAAAAAATATCAGCGAAGGTTTCAGCCGCCCGCTAGACGAGCGCGTCGTAAAGCGCCGCGTCGCCGGCGATGCCTACTGTGTGCAAGTCGAACTCTTCGCCGACTTCGTTGCCGGCTGAACCCGCGCCAAGTCACGCCGAGCACGGCCGGCTTGTAGCGTACGCTCTGGTCGCGCCGTGTGGGCATGAACAGAGCTCGCGGCGATCCGATACTTCGCGCAGCTCCTCAACGGCGAACGCCAAGCGCGGTCGCAAGACCAACAGGCGCCAGCCGTAGAGTGGAAATCCATAGATGCTATCGGAAGATTAGTCGTCGCAAGTTTTCCGTGAACCGCCCACTCCACCCAGGGCCGGAACCAGGCAGGGTCGAAACCAGCACAAAGATGGTCGACGGGAGCGTCTTCGGGCAACAGCGGCGCACCAGTCCGACCCGGTCTTCCCTGTGAAGGTCGCGTCCGCTGGAGTCTGCCAAGAGCAGTGAAATTTCTCTTGCTCTGATTTGCTCACAGTGTAGTGTACATAGCTTCTCATAATAATACGTCGTTTAATTCTCAAGGAGCCAAATGGCTACTCTGGCAAACGTAAACGTCGCCCTCACAACAACCAGCGCCACGAACGTCGTGAACGTTACTACTCCAAGTGCTGGCAACTATGTAGCGTACGCGTATGTTGAAGTGACTGGCGCCGCGACTGGGCTAACGCTGCAATTGTCATGGACCTCGCCTTCCGGCGCGCAGACCCAGACAATTGTGCCGGCAACGACGCTCAAAAGCGTCGGAGACTACACGTTAGTTCCAATATATTTCCGCGCTACCGCAAGTACATCAATAAAAGTCACCGCAACAGCAGCGACCGCTAATCACGTTACGGTCTGCTCCACCGTCGTTGAGTTCTGAGGTCTGGATCCTCGCCGAAGAAAGGATACAAGATGAGCAACGCGATCGCCACGAATGCTTATAGAGCAAATGAAATTACTATAGATACAAACGTTTCGGATTTAGGCGCTGCCATTAATGCAGCTGACGCCACGATCGGTGCAAATTCGGGGACGATTATTGTTCCTAATGGGAATTACGCGATATCGTCACAGGTGGTTCTTGGCGCGGGTCATGTCCTAAAGTTGGGAGCGGGTGCATATACTCCGAGCATCGACAAGGAGATCTTTTTACTAAAAGATAATACTACCGTAATTGGGGCCGGCTGGGAGACAGTAATATTCGAATCATCAAACTCGCCCTCGAACCAAGGCGTGTTCGTGTTTCGAGCCTACAACGACAGCCTGGACGGAACGACAGCTCAACATAACGTGACGGTTAGAGATCTGCAGATTGCGCCGGGAACCGGTGTCATGGGTGATGGCGCGAAGTCAGCCATAGCATTTGGCAATATGCAGAACGGCCTGATCGAGAACGTATATTTCAACACTACGCACGCAATCGGAGCTGAGCTCGGCGGCTCTTCGAGTACGGGCCTGTTTGCAAATAACTGTACGATCCGCAATTGTCTTTTTTACAGAGTGTGGGCAGTGTCGGCCGCGGCGGTAAACGCGATTGATTTTCAGATTGTGAACAATCGATTCATCGGATCACAGACTGGAAGTACGACCGCCTACATAGACCTCGAGATTAACACAGGAACGGATACGCTTAAGAACTTCGTGATAAGTGGCAACGTCCTAGACTCAAGCGGGATAGGTGGGGTTGGTGGAGGTACTCGATACGGCATTAACGCATACGCCGCTAACGCGAATCCTGGCCCAGGAGTTATTGCGAATAATACTTTATTGGGCGGAGCGCCTGGCGGCCCAACAACGGCTTACGGAATTCAGCTAGGCATGGAAGACGTGCTAATTACCGGAAATTTTATCAAGTACTACGATGACGCTGGAATATTGCTATTGGCGGGCTCCGCGCACAATGTTGTATCTAATAATATTCTAAAATACGTGGGATTTCCAGCAATTGATATACAGGGAACACACAACCAGATTCTCAATAACATTATCGACGGATCCGAGATCGATTCACATCTCGATAGCTATTGTCCCTATATACAAGAAGTAGGCGGAACAGGTGATTTTAATGTTTATACTGGGAATGTGCTCAATAGTTATTATAATCCGTTTGGCGGCGGTGCGTGGCAGCAGGCTGCTGTTCAACTCGTCGGCGCGAACAGTGTTTCGTTCAATAATATAATTGATGGACTCGGTATTACCGGCCGGGGTGGTATTGCAGTATTCCCAACTCTTATTGCGGCGAATTACACAATCCTCCTCACAGACCAGATTGTATTGGGTAACACGGCGAGTGTTGCGCTGACGATTACGTTGCCGACAGCTGTTTCATCGGTGTTCCCGGCTGCCCCTACGCTCGGCAATGGCCGTATTCTGACGATAAAAAATACTGGTAACGCGGGTCATAATATTACGGTCAATACCGTTTCGAGTCAAACTATTGACGGTGCAGCAACATTCTCGTTGTTGCCGCTCAAGGCGCTGACGTTAGTTAGCGACGGCTCGAACTGGCAGAGCATCTGATGTGCGCAACTTGCGCCGGTCGATCACTCCCGAGGCTAGCCAGAAGGGCACGACGTCCAGCACATCAGCTTTTGATCCTACGATGTCGATGTGCTTGTTAAAGCCGAATGGTCGTGAGTAAGGGTACGCTAGCGTAGCGAGTCGTAGAGCGCCGCGTATCTTGCGATGCCTACTTTGTGCAAGTCGAACTCTTCCGCCGCTAACTGGGTTGCCGCCTCGTACGGCGGCTCGGAAGTTAGCGCCGCCAACGTATGTGCTGCTCGCTCCAGCTCGTCGGGCGCCAGTCGGCCGGCGTCGACCAGCGGAAATCCGCGCGCGATCAGCCGATCGCAATCGCCGATGCCGCGGTTGACGACGACCGGCAGCCCGAGCGCCAAATACTCGGGAATCTTGACCGGCGAGGCGGCGATTTTCGAGAACCACGGATGGGCCAGGCACAGCCCCGCGTCGGCCGCGGCCAAGTGCGCGTTGACCCCGTCGGGGCGCAGCTCCAGATGGATCAGCTGGTCGCTGGGCAGGCCGCGCTTTTGAAACGCCTCCCGCAGAGGCGCGGGATCGCTGCGGGTCAAAAGTAAAAAGCGCGCCGGTCGCAGCCCGCGGAGAAAGCCGAACAGAGCGGCCATCTCGTCGGCGGTGTTGTACGAGCCGAGCGTGCCCGAGTAGGCGAGCACAAATTTTCCGTCGAGCCCGAGCTGGGCGCGCAGCCGGCGACGCGCTTCGGGTTGCGGCGAAAAGCGAGACAGGTCGACGCAGCAGGGAACGACCACAATCGTCCGCTCGGCGTGAACCATTTTTTCGCGTCGCAGCCAGACGGCGAGCGCCTCGGTCAACGAGACCACGGCATCGGCGGTGCCGAACAGATGGCGCTCGACGCCCTTGAGCACGCGGTAGCGCGCGGATTCGCGCGTCCAGTAGCCAGCGTCGACATATTCGTCGCCGAGCAGCCCGCGACAGTCGAATACAAATCGGCAGCCGGGCACCGTGCGTCGCGCCAGCTCGGCCGTCAACGCCGGCAGATAGCTGCGTGCATGGACAATCCGCGGCCGGTGCGACAGCGACGCGCCGACTACCTTGGCAAACGACGCGAAGATCTCACGCGTCTTGACCAGCAGCGACGGCGAACGCGTACGCCGCAGCCAGCGATAGCGAATTCCGTCTTGGGTCAGCGCAGCGGCGAGCGACTCGATCTCCTCGACGCGCGCGTCGGCCGGCTCGAACGCCACCAGGTCGAACTCCCACCCTCGCTGCGCCAGACCGCGCACATAGGGGAGCACCTGCGAACGGCCGAGCGCCTCGGTCATGCCGGTGTGCGAAATGTAGAGCGCTCTCATGTGTAGTCGCTGCGCAGCACCACGTTGCCCTTCGACGGACGCAGCAAAAAGCCGACTCGATTGGCCCAGGCGCGGAGTCGCGCCGGCAAGAGGCTCAGCGCGAGTGCAGCGATGGCCCGCGGATGCATGGCATGGCGCGGATCGCGCAACATCGAGTCGACCAGGCGACTGCGCGCCCACGCTACGTCGGGATCGCCCATGCGCAGGAGCTGCCAGGCCACGTTGCGCTGCAGCTCGGCGCGAAACGGTTCGAGCAGCGGCCGCAGCTCTACTGGAAAATCGGGATGCTGCTCCATGCGTTCGAGAACGCGCATGTAGTTTTCGTGGTTCGGCCGCGCCGCTTTGCTCAGGTTGCGGCCGTGCTCGCGCAGGATGACCACCGCTTCGTCATCGTAGTGAAATTTCTGCGTCATGGCGATGCGCTGAAAGACCGCTTCACCCTCGGCAAACAGGTCCTCATAAAACGGATAGCGCACGAGCGCCGCACGGCGGGTCAGCGGCGAGAGCATGTCGATCCAGCGCTCGGCCTCAGCAAAAATCGTCGGCAAAATAAAGCCCGAACGGCGCAGCCCCTGATGCACCCAGCGCTGTCCGGTCAGCACATTCCAGCCGATCGGCCGCGCGTAGACGACCGCATAATCGTCGGACAGCCCGGCGAAGAGTCCGAGCTGGCGCTCGAGCTTGTGCGGCAAATAAAGATCGTCCGAGTAGAGAAACGAAACAAACTCGCCGCGCGCCAGGGCGACCCCTTCGTTTTGCCGCCGCGACAGCGTGGCGTTTTGCGTGTGCAGCACGAGTCGCAGGCGGGCATCGGTGCAAAAGCTGCGCGCGATCTCGGGCGAGCCATCGGTCGACCCATTGTCGATATACAAAAGCTCGAAGTCGCCGAACGTCTGCGCCAAGACGCTCTCGATCGTCGCCGCCAAATATTCGGCCTGGTTGTACGAGTTCAGAATGACGGAGACGCGTGGCGGGCTCATTGCGGGCGCAGTCGTTCGCTAGGAGATGCGCTCGGTTTGCCACACGAGCAGCGGCCGGACGATTCCCGGAGAGGGGCCGGCATAGAGGCCGCGCGCCGAATCTCCCTCGCCAGGATCCTGAACATGCAAGCTCAGCACGCCTCGTTCATGGGCGTGCACGAGAACCGGATCAAGCGTCGAGATCGCCACGTCGATCGAGAACATCCCCTCCGCGAGATAGTTGCCGGGGATCTCCGCGCGCGCACGGTAGCGACCTGGAGCGCGCGGCCGCTGCGCGACTCGATCGTATGCATCGGACGCGGCAAAAACATACTGCGCCTCTTCATTGAAGAGGTGAAAATTGGGATGCAGCGGATACCGTTCGCGCAGGACCTCGTAATCCATCTCGAAGTAAATGGGCTTACGAATGTCGACGGAAGCGCCCTCCATTCCCTCGCTGATGAGCCGGGTGGCGAGGAGTCGCACGTCTTC
>JBBQIO010000040.1:0-11811 GCA_038325015.1 Polyangia bacterium | reverse complement strand
GGCTTGAGCGACAGCAAAAGCTCGTGGCACTCCTCGGCAGTCTCGGCGGTCGCAGCGCCGCGCGGCAGCGTGAGAAAGTCGAAACCGTATTTGCGAAACGCATTCTTGTTCAGCCAATCGGTCAGGCCAATCTCGTGGCGCAAAAAGACGCTCGACCCCTCCGTAATGGCCTCGCCGACGACGGCCTTCTGCTCCTTGCCGACCGGGCGCGACTCGAGCACCACGGTCGACAGCCCGCGCCGCGCCAGCATGATGGCGGCGAGCGATCCGACCAAGCCACCACCGACAACCACTACATCGACGCTCATCTCAGATCCTCCAACGCCATTGTCGCGGCCATCTTGGCCGACAAGCAAACCATCGGCAGGCCGGCACCTGGATGGGTCGTACCACCGCACAGGTATAGCCGCTCGATGCCGGCAACGCGATGGGCCGGTCGCTTGAACGCAGCGAGCTTCGCATTGGACGCCAGCCCGTAGATCGCCCCTTTGGAGCCCAAAAAGCGCGCCGCGAAATCGACCGGTGTCTGCGCTTGGGAGTGTTCGGTCTTGAGCGTCCAGCCGTGGCCGGCCAAAGTGCGCTCGATGCGCTGCCGACAGCGCGGCGCCTCGGCGCTCCAGTCGATGTGCCGGCCGCGCTCATCGAGCGGCGGCGCGTTGGTTACCAAAACGACGCGCTCGCTCAATGTGTACTGTGGCTCCCCGCGATCATCGGCCCGCACATAGACCGTCGGATCGCTCGGCGGCCGCCGCCGCTCCACCAGCTCGTCGAACTCGCGCGCATAGTCGCCGGAGAAAAAAACATTGTGCGGCAAGAGCGCGATCGGGGCCCGCTCGGCGACGGCCAAAAGAACATAGGCCGAAAGCGACAGCTCCTCGGCGGCGTACTTGGCGCCGGCCTTGCGCGCCACGCGCGACCCGGGCAAGAGCGAGCCGTACACGGTCGCCGCGTCGCCGTTGGCCACCACGACATCGGCGCGCTCGACCCCTGCCCTACCCTGCCTACGCACGCCCACTGCGCGGTCCCGCTCGACGACGATCTCGTCGACTGCGACGCCCAGCTCGATCTCGCCGCCGAGCGTGCGCAACAGCTGCTCGAGCGCCTCGGCGAGTCGATAGAGCCCGCCCCGACAGGTGAAAATCCCATACTCGTTCTCGACGTGCGCGACCACCGCCAGCGTCCCGGGCGCGTGAAACGGCGACGAACCGGTGTAGGTCGCGTAGCGGGCAAACAGCTGTCGCAGCCGCGGATCGACGAAGAACGACGCCACCGCCTTCCACAACGTGCGCAGCCCATCGATCTGCGTAAAGCGTTTGAGCATCAGCGGATTGAGCAGCTCAGGGAGCGCCAGCGGACGCTCCATGAAGGGTCCGCGCACGGCCTGGTAAATCTTTTCGGCGTGGCGACGGAACGCCAGGTAGCCATCGGCATCGCGGGCCGAGGCAAAGGCCGCGATCGCCGCCCGACTGCGCTCGACGTCGCTATACAGATCAAGCTGGCTGCGATCGGCGAAAAAGTGGCGACACAGAGGATCGACCGGTTGCAGCTCGAGGGCGGCGGCCAGCGCGGCGGCACCGCCGAACAGGTCCTCGAACACACCGCGCATGGTCAACATCGACGGCCCAGTCAAAAACTGCCGGCCGCCGAGCGTGACTTCCGCGAGCTTACCGCCGAGCGTTGTCGCCTGCTCGTACAGCCGCACGCGCACACCGGCGCGCGCCAAATGCACCGCCGCCGCCAAGCCGCCGACTCCGCCGCCGATTACGATCGCCGTTCGCAACACGCCACCACGGCGCGCACATTAATCGAAAGTGGTTGTGCAGTGCCAGGCGCGGTCGAAGGCGAGCGTGTAGACGTGCGGCGCCTCCCATGGCTTGCGCAACGAACGTCGCCACAGCTGCAGATGCGCGTCGACCATGCGCGGCGGCGCGCTCAGCCGGCGGCACAGGTAGCGCAGGAGCAGCGCCTGCAGCTGCGGCATGTCCTCCATGTCGTCTTTGATTTTGTACCAGCGGCTGAAGCGCAGCGGCGCCTGCGGCAGCATTTCGGGAGCCACTTGGCGCAGCACGTCCACCGACGAGCCGTCGGCCCGTTGCCCGGTCGCCGCCCAGTAGACATCGGCCTCGGGCGGATCGGGAGCAAACATCTGCCAGGACTGCGACAGCTGCGCCAGGCGCACCGCGCCGCGGAGCCAGTCTGGGGTCCGCCGGCCGAGCACGACCGACGCCAGCACGAGCAGGAGCAGCAGCGCGACCAGACCGTCGCGCAGGCGCCAGCGCGGCGGCCCCGGCGGCACGCTGCGAGATTCGATGGGCAACAACAGACACAAGCAGGCCAACATCACGTACGGGAACATGCCGACCCGCATCAATAGCAAGATGCCCAGGTGCAGCGCCGCGGCCGCACCAATCGCAAGCCAGCGAGCCCAGCGCCGCCAGGGCCAGGGCCAGGGCATGATCGCGAGCGGCAAAAAGCTCAGCTCCGTGGCCAGCGTCGCCCAGGTCAGGAGCGCGCACAGCGACGGCCACTGTAAAAAAGTCATGCCCAGCGGACGAGCGAAACCGTTGAGCTGGAGCACGGCGAAAAGGGCGCGACCGTGGTGCCACTGGGGGCCGCTCTTGGCGAAGCCGGCGACGAGATAAATCAGTGCGACTTGGCATTGGGCCGCGCGCACTGGCCACGCGGCAATCAATCCCGTCCTGCGACGACGAATACTCCACGCCGCATCGACGTCGATGAACATCGACCACCACGCCATCACCATCATCACGCAGTCGCTGCCGTCGGCCGCGAAAGTATTGCGTGCAACTAACGTCCCTAAATAGACCCACACAAAGGCGGCGCAGAGCCGACCGTGAAAGCCGAGCGCGAAGCCAAGCGCGAAGGTGATGCCCAGGGCGATCAATACGCCCGCCGCGGTCGGTGTGCTGATAAAGTTGGCCAACGACGCAAACAGTCGCGGAACGAAAGCCACTTGCAGCACCGAGCGCGGCAACAGTCCGTCGTCGCTGTACAGGCTGCCGAGCTCATGGATGCGGTCGATCCCGTCCAGGGCGACGACGAGACCGAAGACGATCCGAAAGAGCGCCACCGGGCGAGCGTCGGTCTGGCCGAAAAAATAGCGCCCGAGAGCCGACTTCATGGTCCGGGCGGTGGTTACGGGGGGATGGTCGTACAACGCAATGGGCCCACGGTGCTCACGTTTGGGCAGATGGTGGTCGTTCTGGCTTTACACACGTTCAGTGAGCAGATTTGGTCGATGTCGCAGCCCGGCGTGCAGGAGTGCGAGTGGCCGCACGCGTCGGTTCTGGTACCGCAGGAGTAGCCGACGCAGGGGTCGGAGGCCGAGCAGGAGCAGACTCCCGCGCTGCACGTCGTGGCCGGGTGACCACACGCGCCAGACGTATCGATGCACGAGCCCGACCAGGTGCCGGCACCCGTGCACGCCTGGGTTCCGGGGTAGCCGCTCGGCCCGGTGCAGCAGCGCGCCGGCGTCACGTTCGGGTTGCACTGCGTGCACGCGCCATTCAAACATGCCGGGGTCGTGCCGCCGTTGATCTGCGGGCAGTTGGTCGTGTTCTGATAGGCGCCCATCGAGCTGCAGCTCTGCACCACTGTGTTGCTTCCGTCGCAGGTCACCGTACCGAAGACGCAATTGCCGGTGCACACGCCGTTGACGCAGGTCTGGTTGACGCAATCCGGGCCCGCTTGCGTACTAACTCCATTGCAGATGATCGGTGCATTGCCAGAGCACATCGTCGGCGTATACGGGTTCGTGCAATTGCCGGCGCAGATTCCGCCGCTGCACGAGCCCGGGCTGCATGACGTGGTATCGGTCCACTGCGAGCCGTCGGTCGCGCAGGTCTGCACCTCGGCGCTATTTTGCGGGCTGCATCGTTGTCCATTGGGAGCACAGGTGCCGCACACGCCTTTGCCGTTGCACACCCCGTTGCCGCCGCCGCACGCGATGCCCGGATCGACGGGAGTCTGGGCCGGCGTATCCCCTGCGGCGCCGCCGCACGACGCGGTGTAGCAATCGTTCTGCGCAGCCGGCGTATTGGCCGGCCACGGCGAGACCACCGTGCTGCCGTTGCCGTCGCACTCTGCCTGCTTGCACGTGCCCACGTACTGGCTTTGATCGGCGAGCACGATTCCGGCCGGGCTCGGCGCTGGGCTGCACATTCCCGAGGCCGGGCAGCTCGGCATGGTGCACGGGTTACCGGTCGGCGGACAGTCGCTCACCAGCACGCAGACCATCGGCGCAGCGGCATCGACGCGAGCGCCGAGATCGACGCCGAAGAGGTCGACCCCAAGCAGATCCGTCCCGACGTGCATATCGTTGTTGACCGACATATCGTCGCCCGCCGGCCCGCGCCCGATATGCCAGCAGGTGTTGTCGCCGGCGCAGCGGTAGCCGTCCGGGCACTTTTGGCCGATCGCCGAGCAGGTCAGCGCGCCATCGCCCGGAGCGATCTGCAGACAGGCGCTCGCGAGCAGCGCCGCCGCAACGAACACGAGCGGTCGAGCGGTCATGGCCAAACTCCTGCCAGGGTGAATCCAACCGAATGATCGCCCAAAAGCGGTGCCCACGCAACGCGTGACGGCGCACGCCGACCCAGGACCTCGAGCACGGCGCCGGCTGCGGCTGCGCCGATTCCCACGCCGAGGAGCACGCCGCCGGCCACCTGCTCGGCCTTGATTCGTCCGGGCGCGTTGGGGTCAAAGGTCTTGCCGGCCGCCGGATGGTTGTATGCACTCTGGGTGGCGTAGGCGACGCCGACCAGCGCTCCGCCGGCCGCCACCAGCGCCACGCCGCCGACGATCAGGCCGATCCCAGCGATCCGTTTGGTGCGCGCTTTGTCGTCGCTGAGCGGAGCGGGCGCCGGCGAGCGCCGTGGGGTGCCGTCGGCGAGCGTGTCGGTCGTAATCAACGGGGAGGGCAAAGGCGTGTCGTGCAGCTGCACGGTCGGCTCTGGCCCGTTGGGCGGGGCGTCGCGCGACACCTGCTGCTGGTTCATCAATTGCTGCAGATCCGAGATGCGGGCCAGCACTTCGACGCGATTTTTCGCGCGCGGCTTGCGTCGCAAATAGGCTTTGTACGACGCCACCGCCTTCGGGTAGTCGTCGGCATAGCGATAGGCCTGCCCGATGTTGAAGAGCAACGCCGGATCGTCATGCTGCTCGTACGCCGCTTCGTATTCGCGCGCCGCGTCGACGTAGCGCCGCAGGTCAAAAGCGACATTGCCCTTGTTGTAGTGATCGAGCGCTGACCCGGGCGTGGCCGCGGGCGACGCTTGCGCCAGGGCGCGTGCTTCGAACCGGCCGAGCGTGAGGCCAATCAACAGGCTGAGTGCCAGGTGCCGTGCGCGGTGAGAGCTGATCGCCATTTGCCCGCGATCCTAGCAGACCGATGTCGTGGTTTCACGATCGTCCCCCGCCCGGGTCACGGGCTCGGTCGCTCGTTGGCGAGACGCAGCGTAAATACGCTGCCGCCCTCGCCTGGACAGGTCAGCTCGACATCCCCCCCATGCTGACGCGCCACCAGTCGAACAAAGGTCAGGCCCAGGCCGCGATTGTGGCCCCGGCCGGCATCTTCCGGCTGGCTGACCTGAACGAACTTGTCGAATAAGCGGTCGCGCAAGGCTTCGGGCACCCCGGGTCCGTCATCGCGAACCTCGAACACGATGCCGTTCGCGTCGGAGCGCGCCGAAAGCGAGACGTTCGCCGCTTGACGAGCCGCATTTTCGACCAGATTGTCGAGTGCTCGCACGACCAGATCTTCGTCGATGTGCGCGTCGGTAGGTGCGCCGTCCGCGATGTGAATGCGAGCGCCGCGCCAGCGCGCGATTGCGCTGTTGTCATTGCGTACGCGCGTCATGACCGAACCCAGATTGACGACCGTTCTGCGCAACGGCATCGAGTCGGTCTCGAGGCGAGCGATGTCGAGCAAGTTCAGTGTCATTCGGCTGAGGCGGTGAGACGCGGTGAGGGCCTGCTCGATCGATTCCATCGCATCTGCCGTGTCCCGCACCGTGTCGAGCTCCTGGAGGAGCTGCAGACTCATCGTGATCGCGGCGAGCGGATTTTTGAGATCGTGGACCAGCAGGCTCTGCAGCTGTTCACGCATCCGATCGACGGCCCGCCGCAGCGAAATGTCTTCGATCATGAGAAATCCGAACGGCTGGTCGTTGACTTCGAAGGAGCACAGCCGTACGCGCACGTCGCGGGGTTTTTCGTGGTGCGCAAACGGAAACGACATCTCGATCGATTCGTCGATCGGGGCGTGACCGACCTTGGCGCGAAACGCACCAGCGAGCTCGCGCACGTTCATGCACGGCGCGATGTCAGCGAAGAAGTCGACGCCCAACACGTGCTCGCGTGAGCGACCCGCGAGCTTCTCCTCGGCCCGGTTGAAAACGACCACCTTGCCAGCGGCATCGAGGACGACCAGGCCGAGCGGCAGATTGTCGAACAAATATCCCAACAGCCCCAACGAGCTCGACATGCGACGATTCTGTTCACGCTGGCGGCCGATTGCTAGTGTGCCGGATCGACAAAGTGGCCGGCGACCGAGCGGGCAAAGCCGGGTCAGAGCTGGCCAACAAAGATGGTGTGATGCGGGCCGCCCTTTTTGAGCCGGCCGCGGACCTGCTTGGATGCGGCGTCGAATCCGGCGTAACGCAGGCGATGCTCGAAGCGGCGGTCTTGCCACGCCGACCAGACTGCAACGACGCCGCCCGGGCGCTGCGCGGCGCGCACGATGGCCAAACCGGCGTTGTCGTATAGTCCGCTGTTCCCGGCCTGGGCAAAGGCGCGCGGACCGTTGTCGACGTCGAGCAAGATGGCGTCGAAGCCGCCGACGTTGGCGCGCAGGGTGGCCACCACGTCGCCGAGCTGGACGACGCAGCGCCGGTCGGCGAGCGGGTGGTCGGCCAGCGGCGCGAGCGGCCCGCGATTCCAGTCCACAACCGCGCCAAGGAGCTCGGCGACCACGACGGTCGCTCCCGCCGGCAGACGGTCGAGCGTCGCCCGCAACGTAAAGCCCATCCCCAGCCCACCGACGAGCACACGCGGCTCGACCAGGTCACGCGCCCGCTCGCAGCCCAACCAGGCGAGGGCCTCTTCGGAGCCGTGCATGCGGCTCGACATCAGGTCTTTGCCATCGGCCAGGATGACGTATTCGTCGCCGCGACGGCTGAGCGTCATGTCGGTCCCGTCGGGCGTGCGGGTTCGCCCGAGCTCTTGCCAGAGCTTCACGAACGGGGACGTTATCACGAGGCGGGCCGCGCTCTCGACGCGACGACTGGCTTCGGTCATGCTTGTTGCATGCTCATCGCCGCCTTGTTCATGGGTGCTCTGGTCGCCTACTACTACGGGCTGCGCGTCGGTCTCTGGGTCGCCGCCGGGACGATGGCGTTGCTAATGGTCCCGACCTTCGTACCGCGCGCGCTCTTGCCCGTCTATCTGGCCTTGGCGGCGCTGGCGGCGGGAGTCCAGATCGTTGGCTCACGTCGCGCCCGCCCCGCCGGGACCGTGCGGGCGGTGCGTTGGGTTACGGCGCGGACTCGCACGGCCCATTCGCTGTGGCGGATGAAGCGTCGTTCCGAGTAGATTGGTACTCTCGGCGCAACTTCCTCGCGCCGACGCGCGATAACCTGACCAGGCTCAACGGAGGTCACGCTAACCATGGGAGACGACCAGGCGCCCACGCCATGGGATCAGGCGAACGACGGCGTAAACGGGGCGGGCGACGGGCTGGTAACTTACCAGCAGTTCCTGGATACCTATGAGCACTTCACCGATCCGACGCACGCCGTCACGGGCGCCGATTTCTTGCGGCCGCTTGGGTTGCAATACGACGCACCCGATCCGCCGCCGGGCGCCGCGACCGCTGGTCCGGGCTCTGCCGCCGTCGGTGAGTCGGAAATCCCGGGCGGAGCCGCAGGTGAAAAAACGTTCTTGCCGGGCGAAGCCCACGCGCCTTCGGTCGCCGTGCCTGAAGGCGCGCCGCCGGTCGCCGTAGCCGACGCCGCGGCCGCTCCAGGGGTCCCCACGGGGCCTGAGATCAGCGGCCTGGACGCCGCGGCCGGAGCGCTCGGCATCGTCGGTGGCGGTCTGCAGGCCTACGGAGGCTACAATCAGTTCGTCAAAGGCGGCGAGGCCAATCACATCGACGGCGCCGAGGAGATGCTGGCGGGTGGCTCCAACGCCGTCGCCGGCGGGCTCGGCTTGGCGACCGCGCTCGGTGCCACCGGCGGTATCGCGGCGGCGTCGGCCGTGGCCGCTCCCGTCGCGGCCGCGATCGGTCTTGCCGTCACTGGCGACCATCAGGCCGAGGCGATGGGTCTGTGGGGCACCGACGCCGAGGGCCATCAGATGGGCACCGTCGAGGCGGCGTGGAACGAATCGCAGCACCTCGGCGACCAAGCCGACAAAGCGCTGGGCGGCGGAACGCTCGGTCTCATCGGCGGTGCGGCCACCGCCGGCCTGTCGACGGCGGTGCTTGAAACGGGCGCGGTCGCGGCCGACATCGGGCTCGGCCTGGAGGCCGGCGGTGCCAGCACCGGCCTCCTCGGCAGCACGCAAAACTACACCCCCGACGCCGACGGCACCTACGGCACACACAACATGGGCGCGTTCGAAGCCCTGGGCCACTACAGCCACGAGGCTGGCGACGGTGTCGACAGCGCGCTGGGCATCGACAAGGACTCGACGGGCGGCCGAATCCTCAGTGGCGCCGTCACCAGTCTGGCCGAAGGCGCGGGCGCGGGCGTTGCGGCGGCGGTCGACGTGGCCGGCATCGGCTACAGCGGCGTCAAGGCCGCGGGCGGCGCTCTCGATTCGGCAGCCGGCAGCTTTGGTCTGTTCGGCACCGCCACCGGTGACGATGGCACGACCCACAACATGGGCGCGTTCGAAGCGCTCGATCACGCCGGCCAGGCGGCGGGATCCGGCGTCGACAATCTGCTCGGCCTCGACCAAAAGTCGACGGCGGGTCGCATCGTCGGCGATGTGACCGAGGGAGTCGTCGACGTCGCGGGAGCCGGCTATGCGCTCGCTGCCGACGTCGGGCTGACGGCCGCCAAAGGGGTCGAAGTCGGCGCCGAAGCGCTGTGGCACGGCGCAGAATGGCTGGGCGGTGAAGAGGTCAAAGCCGCCGAAGCGGTCGGGGGTGCCATCGCCGACGGTGCGGGCGCCGTGGTAGACGGAATCGGTGACGCGGCCAGCGCCGTCGGAGGCTGGGTTTCGGATCTATTTTAGGCTTACCGCAGCAACGGCGCTTCGATCCGCGGTCCCAACTCGTAGCGCTTCATCCACGGCCAGCCGAAGCGGCCTTTTCCAACCGTCACCGTGATCGACTCGCCCTCGTAGGCCTCGCGCGCCACATGGCTCGGCACGGGCAGGTTCACGCGACCGGGCATGTCGACCGCTAGGTGGTAGGTCCGTGAGTTGTGCTTTCCGGTCGTGTACCAGGTCCGCGCCACCGTCGTCGGATGCTCGACCGGCTGGCTCACATCGTACGCGGCGTTGGCGGCAAAAAGGAGCATCGCGATCCCCGTGGGCAGGACGAACGCGGTGATGAACGCATACAGCGCCAGCATGCGAAACGAATCGGACCGTCCGCGCACGAACCGCGAGAGCACGAAGAGAAACGCGACCCAGCCGAGGATCCCAAGCCCAACCGCGGTCCGGCAATCGTGGGCTTGCAGCGGCTCGTAGGACGAGCCGATGGACGTCGCTGCGACGAACACCGCGGCGCCGGCGATGAAGCCGAACAGCGGCACCAGCACCTTCGGTTTTTGCACCTCGCCCACCGTCGCGAACCGGGGCAGCCCGCCGGCAGCGCCAACCAGATGCGCCGCGGCGTCCTCGAACTCCTCACGCGTGAAATGCCCCTTCCAGATCACGACCACCGTGAGCCGCCCTGCACCCAGCGTGACCCGGCCGAGCTTGACCAGCTCTTGTAGATGCTCGCGCGTCGTGCGATTGGCCAGCACGGATTGCACGTCGTCGGTCGGGGCGCTGCTGTCGACGTAGACCTGGGTGTCGAAAGATTCGTCACCGGTCTGGACCTCTTCGTTGACGCCGATGGCCTTGCCCAAACGATCGCGCGCGTTCTCCTGCCAAAAGCGGACCTCCGGCTGCAGCGCTACGGTGCGGCGATCGCCCCCGCGCACGCCCTCGAGCGCTTGGGCCAAGTCGACCGGCACCGAGACGATCACCGACGCGACCTGATGGCGCGTCGCAACAATGTAGCTGATGCTGACGTGTCGACCGCCTCGCTCGGCAGAGGAGCCTCCCGACGAAAGCTCGGCCAAGAGCGCCTCGACCGCGGCTCGAACGCCGGTCATGAGAGGCTCGCCGGCATTGCATCGACGACCGGGGCCGCAACCGCCGCTGCGGCCGCAGCCAGTTGCAGAGCGGCTGCGTCATCGGCAGCCACGGCGCGGCGCGACAGCCGTATCAGCCAGCGCGCGCCCAGCGCAATGATGACCACCGGTGCACACATGAATAGGAGCGCGAGGCCATCTTGGTGCTGCTCGTGGGCCACGGCGACCGAGAAGATCGACGCGTCGTAGGCGCCGTGCAGTACCACTGCGATCAGATAGCCGCCGAGCAGGCCCGGACCGACTCCGTCGAAGCGCCGGCGCGCCGCGTAGTAACCCATCAACCCGGCGTAAATGGCATGGCCCGGAACGGCCAGCAGCGCCCGCACCAGCGCCAGCACCTCCAGGCTGGCGAAGGTCTTTTGCCCGAGCAGATAGAACACATTCTCGAGCAGCGCGAAGCCGAGCCCGGCGCGCGTCGCGTAGACGATTCCGTCCATGCGCTCGTCGAACTCCGGCCGCTTCCAGGCGAACCAGCGCACACACAACACCTTGGCCAGCTCCTCGACGCTGGCCGCGACCACGAAGCCGCTGAACAGCGCACCCGCGTAGCCGCCCTTCGGCCCCGCCTTGGTCAGCGCCAGCTCGACGAAGACGCAGGGAAAGACCGCCATCGCGCCCCACAAAGCCACCCGCCGCAGGGCGCCCGGCGGCTCGGGCCGCTTGCGATCGAGGCGGTCGAAATACCACATCGCCAGCAGCGCCGGCAGGGCCCCCTCCAGCACGACCAAGAGAAAGTGCATCGCGCCATTTTATCCTGAACTACCGCGTGAACGCGAGCTGCGCGAATGCGTTAGATTGGCGTCTCATGCGACGACCGCAGAGCCCCAACGCCGCGACCACGCTCTTGGCGTCGGTCCAAAGTCATCTCCTTTATTCGCAAGGCAAAGACCAGTACGGCGCGACCCATCATGATCAGTACATGTCGCTGGCGCTGGCGGTACGCGACCGGCTGGTCGAGCACTGGAGCGCGACGCAGCAGCGCTACTATAACAAGGACGTAAAGCGGGTTTATTACCTGTCGGCTGAGTTTCTGATGGGACGCGCCTTATACAACAACTTGCTCAATCTCGAGCTGCTCGACGTGGCGCGCGACGCGCTCAAGATGGGCGGCTTGTCGCTCGCCGACTTGACCGAGCAGGAGGTCGATGCCGGGCTCGGCAACGGCGGCCTGGGCCGATTGGCGGCGTGCTTTTTGGACTCGATGGCGACGCTCGATATCCCAGGCTACGGCTATGGCATTCGCTACGAGTTCGGCATGTTCGAGCAGCTCATCCGCGACGGTGCGCAGCTGGAGAAGCCGGACGAGTGGTTGCGCTTCGGCAACCCGTGGGAGATCCCGCGCCCCGAGTACATGGTGCCGGTGCACTTCGGCGGTCACGTCGAGGAGCGCCTCGACGGTCAGGGGCAGTTTTCCGCGACC
>JBBQIO010000039.1:0-11871 GCA_038325015.1 Polyangia bacterium | reverse complement strand
GGTTGTGTATGTGTAGTACGGGGTCAGCGAAATCGCGTCCCACTGCCGTCCGTATTTCGCCGCGTCGATCTGGCTGGTCGACCAGCTGACAGCCGTCGCGTTGCCCTTCGACGTGCTGGGAATCGGGCTGACGGCGGCGGTCGGCCAGTCGTAGCCGTAGAGCGGCACGCCGAGCACGATCTTGCTGGCGTCGGGCACCAGGCCCATGAAGCGCGAGACCGCGGTGGTGTCGGACCCAGGGCCCCACAACTTGGAGTCGACCAGAGGCGCGACCGGACCCGGCGGTCCGCCCTCGTAGTGGTAGTCGTAGGCCAGCACTAGGATGGTGTCGGCGGCGCCGGCGGCACCCAAGCCGGCGATGTCGTAGCCCGGATAGACGTCGGCGGGGACGGCCACGCTCACATCGCTATCGGGCATGGCGGCGTGCATGGCGGTCGACAGAGCGGTGACGAATTTGACGAATGGTGCTTTGACGCTCGAGCCGACGAACTCGAAATCGAGGCTGATGCCGTCGGCGCCGTTGGCCTGCACGGCCGCCACCATACTTTGCGTGGCCGCCGCCATCGCCGTCGACGAGCTCAAGAAAGTCGTGATCTGCGAGCCACCCGAGGTGTTGAATAGGTTGACGGTCAAGACGCAGCGCACGCCGTGCTGATGGGCGGCGGTGACCATCTTTTTACCCGCGCTTGACCAGCTGCTGGTGGGAAAGGTGCCGTCGGTGGCGAGCGGCTCGGAGAAAAAGGCGACATCCGTGAGCAGGTCCCAACGCACGGTGCTGAGCGTGGCCCCGGCGTAGAGATAACCAAAGACGCGACGGTTGGGAGCGGCGTGCACGCCGGAGGTCGCTGTGCACAGACAAACCACAAGAGCCAACCGTCGAAGCGGGGTCAACGAGTCATCTTACGCCGAGGAGGAGCTGCACCGCACCGGGGAAGCGCTGCGCCCAGTAGGCCTCGCCATGGCTGGCGCCGGTCTGGACGACGTGGCGGAAATTCACGCCGTCGACGTAGCCGAGACCGAGGTAGGCCGAGGCCAGCATGTCGGTGTCGACCTCGTCGTCGGCGTCGCCGGCGCCCGAGTCGACGTAGACTTTGAGCGGACGCTTGGGCGCGGCCGGCGAGCCCTTGACGTCGGTCACGATGACGTCCGCGACGCCCGCATTGCTCGCCCAGAAGGTCGACGGCGAGATCACGCCGCAGAGGCCGAACACGTCGGGACGGGTGGTGCCGGTGTACGCCGTCACCAGCCCGCCGAGCGAGCTACCGACCATGGCCGTCGACTCGACGCCGGGCCGCGTCCGCAACATCGAGTCGATGGTCGGCTTGAGCTCGGTAATCAACATCTTGATGTATTGGTCCGCACCACCTTCGGGATCATATTGTTTCTCGGCGGGATCGGAGGTCGGCGTGTACTCGTAAAAGCGGCCCGACGTATTGGAGACGCCGATGACGATGGCCTCGGGAAAGCTCTGGCAGCTGCCACCGTTCTTACAGTCGCCGTCGCCGTTGCAGGTGACCGGCGCGCCGCCGAGCGGCTGTGCGCCCCAGCCGACCAAGCCACCAGCGCCGGGCGCGGAGCATGTTCCGGTGGCTGCCGCATTGTCGAATGCGGTGTCGACCTCCCAGGTCACGCCCTTTTGAAACGCCAGGTTCGGCAGCGCCGCCCACAAGTTCTGTCCGTCGTGCATGTACACGACCGGGTAGGTGGCGGCGGTGTTCTCGTCGTAGCTCGCCGGCAGGTACGCGTAGATGGTTCGCGTGTTGTTGAGCACCGTCGACTTGAACGCCGAAATCAGTGTCTTGACCTGCCCCTTGGCCGCCGTGAAGCGCGGATAGACATCGAGCGTCTGGCCGCCGGTCACGTGATAGTTGGGGCCGAGCGCCCACATCTTACTGTCGAGAAGCGGCTTCCATTCGCCGCTGCCGGTCAAAGCCGTGGTGGTGAAGAGCTGCGTGTTGGTCGCGCCGCTGGTGGTTGCGCTGTCGGCGGTCCAGCTCATCGGCGCCGCTGAGCCGCGCACCGTGACGGTGTGAGCCCCGGCGGGATAGTGCAGGCGGATCGTGGTGGTCAGTCCCGAAGGGGGCGGCGTGCCGGCATCGAGGCCCGTCGGCGGCATGCCCCCGTCCGGTGCGTTGAACGCCAGGTCGTGGGGCACCTGGAGGGGACCGGACATGTCGATGTGGGGTCCATCGTTCGGCAGGCTCGCGGCCGAAGCGCAGCCCGCCAGCGCAGCGAGAGTCAACGCCAAATAGTTCGTACGCATGGCCGGCGGTTAGCACGGGCTGCAAAAGAACGCCACCCGGTTCTGCGACGGCTCACCGGACCATGAAGGTCCAGGCCAGCCACGCCACGCCGAAAACAATGATCGCCACAACTGCGATTCCGTGTGGCCGCTTCAGATGGGACAGAAGGCCGACCTTTCCGGTCGCGCCGCGATGATGTGAAGCTTTGTGATGCATGAAACACTGTACAACAACCTGCAACGTTGTCCTTAACCGAGAGCCAGGTCTTAGGCGCGGGCCGGCGCGGCCGTGAGCTGTAGAATCAGCCGTTCGAGCAAGAGCGCGTCGTCGACGCGCGACGACTTGAGCTCGAGGTCGGTCTGATAGAGCGCGGCGTGCATGCGCTCGAGCGCGTCTTCGGACTGCCGACGGGCCTGGGCCGAGATGCCGTCGACGAAAAACGGCGCGACCCCGAGGCGGCCGGCAAGATCGAACTTGTTGAGTCGCTCGCCGGCCAGCGATTTGCACGTCCACAGCTGGCGTACGTGACGGGCCAGCATCGCGACCAGCCGCACACCCGACTCGCGCGCCAAAATCAGCGCATGCAAGATGGTCAGCGCGCGCACGCGATCCCCCTGCCCGACCGCTTCGGCGAGCTCGAACACCGAACGCTGGCGCGCACCGACGACCACCTCTTCGACGTCTTTGACCGTGACCTCGCGCCCGGCCAACGCGTCGGTGCCGCCGACGAAAATCGCCAGCCGCTCGACGGCATCCGCGAGCTGCCCGAGGTCGGCACCGATCTCGTTGCACACCAGCGACGCCACCCCGCGTCCGAAGCGCACGCCGCGGGCGCGGGCCTCCTCTTCGAGAAAGGCCGGAAGCTGGCGCTCGTAGAGCGGGTCGAGCTTGACCAGCACGCCGCTCTTTTTGCACGCCGCGACCAGCTTGAGGCGTTGGTCGGCCTTCTCGGCGGTCAGCACCAGGCAGCTCTCGGCCACCGGGGCGCTGACGTAGCTCACCAGCTCGGCCTGCTCGGTGGCCTTCATCTCGTCGACATCACGCACGATGACCAGCCGGTGTTTGGCCATCATCGGCAGCGTGCGCACCGCCGAAACGATGGCCCGCGGATCGGCCTCTTTTCCGTTGAACAGTTCGTAGTTGAAGTCGCGGGTTCCCGGAGCGAGCACGCGGCCACGCAAGAGCTCCAGGGCGCGCTCGATGAGGTAGGTCTCTTTGCCGTAGATGAAATAGACCAGCGCCAGCTTGCCAGCGCGAATCGGGGCCAGTGGATCGCCGTCAGCCATGCGCCTCGGACCTTACTCCGTTGAGGTAGCATCGCGTCCATGATTTTGACGTCCGACGTGGCGCTCGTCGATGGCGCACTTTTTCCCCACTTCGCGCTCCGGATCGCCGACGGTGCGATTGTCGATGCCGGCGACCGCGACGAGCTGGTGAATCGCTCTTTGGCTGAGCCGCTCGTCGATCTCGGGCGGCGCGCCATGCTGCCGGGCACGGTCAACGCTCACAACCATTCGTTTCAGTCGCTCTTGCGCGGCATCGGCGACGATCAGCCGTTTTTGATCTGGCGAGATCGCGCGCTCTACAAATACGGGCCGCGGCTCGGGCCCAAAGGGGTTTACGTCGGCGCGCTGTTCGCGTTCGCCGAGATGGCGCTCCACGGCGTGACCACGGTGTGCGATTTCTTCTACGTCAACGACGACGGCAACGACAATGCCGAGCAGGTGATCGCCGCCGCCGAGCGGGTCGGCATTCGGTTGACGCTGGCGCGCTGCTTTTACGATTGGGACGGGGCGCCGGCGTCGTTCCGCGAAACGGTGAGCGACGCCGAATCACGCTTCGAGAGCCTGCATCATCAGTTCGTGGCGCATCCGACGGTGTCTGTTTTGCCGGCGCCGCATTCGCTGCATGGTGCGTCCGAAGCGATGATCCGTGCCGGGGCAGCGTGCGCCCAGGAGGTCGGCGTCCCCTGGCACATTCACTTGGCCGAGGAGCAGTACCAGATTGCGCAGGCGGTCGAGCGCTACGGGACGACCCCTTTACGGGCCATCGAAAAGATGGGTCTTCTCGACGGCAGCATGGTGGCCGTGCACGGCTGCTGGTTCGACGCCGGCGAGCGCGCGCTACTGGCCGAGCGCGGCGCCGGCTTGGCCTACAACCCCAATTCGAACATGTTCCTCGGCGACGGCGTGACCGACATCGTCGATCTGGTCGCGCGCGGCGTGCGCATCGGACTGGGCACGGATGGCGGCTGCTCCAACTCGCGCGTTTCTGTCTTCGATGAGATGCGGGCGTGTGCCCTGTTGCAAAAAGTCACGAGGCTCGACGGTCAGGCGATCACCGCCGAGCGCTGCTTCGAGATGGGCACCGTGGGTGGAGCGCAGCTGCTCGGGCTGCCGGTCGGACGGCTCGCCCAAGGGCAAAGGGCGGATGTCGTCTTCGCCGACCTCGACGATCCGTCCTTGTGGCCTGAAGAGCAGCTGGCCAAAAACGTGGTCTATGCCCTGTCGGCACGCGCGATCACCGATGTGTTTGTCGAGGGCAAGGCGGTGGTGCGCGACCGGCAGCCGGTGAACGTCGCGCTGACCGAGGTCCGCGACGAGGTGCGCAGCCTGACGCGCAGCTGGAAATAGTTAAAGTCGTTTCTCGCGCTAGGCCTCGCGATCAAGCACGCACAGCACCTCGATATGCGCCGTCTGCGGCATCATGTCCACGGGCCAAGCGCGGCCGGTGGTGAAGCCGGCGGTGACTAGCGATCCAACGTCGCGCGCCAGGGTCATCGGATCGCACGAGACGTAGACGATGCGGCCGCGGATCTGGCCGAGCGCCGCCACGAGCTCTTTGGCGCCAGCGCGGGGTGGGTCGAGCACCGCAACGTCGAACGCGCGAGCTTCGCCGAAGAGCCAGCGCGCGGTCCGGGTGTCGCTCTCGGCGCGGGTGGTCCAGCCCGCGGCGTTGGGTTGCGAGCGGACTCGCTCGGCCAGCGCACGCGCCGCGCCGACGTCGCCTTCGACCGCAACGCCCGACGGAGCGATCGCCATCAGCGCGCCGGTGAAGTTGCCCGACCCGGCGTAGAGCTCGACGATCCGTGACGGCGCGACCTCGGCCACGGCCGCGCTGACGTGATCTACGAGCCAGCGATTCTGCGCCCAGTTGGCCTGCGCGAAGCCGCCGGCGCGCGCCTGCCAGCCGTCGACGTCGAGCGCTCGTTGTCCCACGCGACGATGCTCGCGAGCGCCGTGCAGCTCGATGCCAACGATGGTTTCGTCGAGCAGCGCGGCGGCCGCGGCCAGCGTTTTGGCATCGAGTGCGCCGGGTAAAACGAGACTGAGATGGACCTGCTCGTCGGGCGGCGGGGCGACCAATCCGGAGACCACCGTCTCGTCGGGCAGCCCGAGCGCACGCAGCCGCTGCAGCGCGTGATCGAGCCGCGGATTGAGTAGCAAGCATGCTTCGACGTCGACCACGTCGTGGGAGCGGCGCCCGTGAAAGCCGAGCGCCCGTTGGTGCACCACCATGCGCGCGCGCGTGCGATAGCCAAACGTCTCGGGCGCCGCAACCAGCGGCTCGACGCGAACCCCTAAAAAGGGCGCCAGCGCGCGGGTAACGATGGCCTGCTTGGCCTCTCGTTGGGCCGTCGCGCTGACGTGCTGCCACGGGCAGCCGCCGCAGCGATCGATATAGCGGCAGGGCGGCACGACTCTTTGCCCGGGCTCGATGACGCGGACGATCACGCCGCGAACGAATCGCGCTTTATGGCCCACCGAATCGATCTCCACTTCGAGTCGATCGCCGGGCGCCGCACCGGCCACAAATACCACTTGCCCATCGGCGTCGCGCCCCACCCCTTCGCCGCCAAACGCCAACGCGTCGATGCCCAGGGTAATCCGGCGCGTGCTCACCGTTGGCGGCGGCTCAAAACCGCTGTCCGGGCTGGCCGCTTTTGACCGTGAAGTCGAAGGCGCCCGACAGCTGGCCGCCGACCATCGGCGTCGTCGACACCGCGCCCGTGCCTCCGAGCGTCAGCGCGCGCCGATCGATGACCCGAACGTCGAACGTGGCGGTCAAGGCATCGCCGTAGTTGACGATGAAGTTGGCCGGGACCGGGGTCTTGTCCGCGTCGCCGAACCGGCTAAAGGTGATCGTTCCGTCGAGCTCCATCTGCACCGGCGTGTCTGGGCAGGTCTCGGGAAGCTGCAGGGTCGCTCGCACATTGGTCGACGGCCCGAGCGGCATCGGCGCGCCCAGCTGTTGAGCCACCTGTCGCGAGTCGGTGATGTTGAGCAAGAACGCGTCGGCCTCGTCGACGCTGAGCCCGCTCGGCTGGATCCGCACCAGCAGTCGGTTGGCCATGTTGGCGTGCGGGAAATCGTCGACTACGTCGGCCTCGAAGTAGATCGGCTTCATGGTGAATGGCGCCGGCGCCGCCGGAGTTCCGAGACTGACCGGCGACGTCCTGCCGGTGCATTCTGCGACATAGAGTGTGCCGTTGAGCTGACCGCGACCGTTCGGGGCGCCGCAGCCCGACACCTCCGCGAGTGTCAGCGACGCCAGCAGCGACAGGCCGCGCCGCCATCGAAAAGTGCCCCTGCGCATCGGCCCACACTGTAACAGTTGTAGAGTAGGATCGCCCGTCATGAACAAGGTTTACGCCGATGCCGAGGCCGCGCTTTTTGATCTCTCCGACGGAGCCGTGCTGCTCTCCGGCGGATTCGGGCTCTCGGGAAACCCCGAGCACTGCATCCGCGCGATCGCCAAAAAGGGGACGCGCTCTTTGACCGTCGTCTCCAACAACTGCGGGGTCGATGACGACGGCCTGGGCATCTTGCTCAAGACCGGCCAGATCAAAAAAGTCATCGGCTCGTTCGTGGGCGGCAATAAAAACTTCGAGCGGCTCTATCTGGACGGCAAGATCGAGCTCGAGCTGTGCCCGCAAGGAACGCTGGCCGAACGGCTGCGCGCCGGTGGCGCCGGCATCCCGGCGTTTTACACGCCAACCGGCGTCGGTACCGCGCGCGCCGAAGGCAAAGAGACGCGCGTCTTCGACGGCCGCACCTACTTGATGGAGAGCGCGCTCAAGGGCGACTTCGCGATCGTCAAAGCGTGGCGCGGCGACCGATGGGGCAACCTGGTCTATCGCAAGACCGCCCGCAACTTCAATCCGGTGGTGGCGACCGCGGGGCGGGTCACCATCGCCGAGGTCGAGGAGCTGGTCGAGGTCGGCGCCATCGATGCCGACCAGGTGCACACGCCGGGCATTTACGTGCAGCGCATCTTCGTCGGGCACGACTTCAAAAAACCGATCGAGCAGCGCACCACGCGGCCGCGCGCATGAGGTTCGTCGCTGTCACTATCGTCAACGACGAGGGCGCCGCCCAGGTGGCCAGCGAGATGCTCGCCGAGGCCGGGATCGCCGTCGAGGCGCGCCATCTGCGCGATCCCTATTTCGGCGGCGGGCCACGCGTCGAGGTCCGCGTCCCGGCGGATCGGCTGCAGGATGCGGAGGCGCTTCTGTCGATCCTGGGAGAGGAGTCGCAAACGGCGGCGGCCGGGCAGGCACAGGCCCTCAGCATCGAGGATGTCACCGATGGCGAGGGCGACGTGGTCGCCGAGCCGGCTGATTTGGTCATTCGGCAGCGCTCTTCTGCCGAGCGACGAGCGGGAATCGCGTTCATCGTTTTTATATTATTACTTGTTTTTTCGGTTTTAATCCTACGCGGCATCTTCGGGTGATTCATGGCGCTTGATCGCGAACAGATGGCCCTGGTGGCGGCGCGTGAGCTCAAAGACGGGTACTACGTGAACCTGGGCATCGGCCTTCCGACGTTGGTGGCCAACTGCATTCCGCCAGGCATGGACGTGGTGTTGCAGTCGGAAAACGGGCTCCTCGGCATCGGCCCCTGCCCGTTCGAAGGCGATGAGGACCCCGACCTCATCAATGCTGGCAAGCAGACCATCACGGAGCTGCCCGGCAGCTCGTTCTTTTCGTCGGCCGAGTCGTTCGCCATGATTCGCGGCGGCCACATCGACATGTGCATCCTGGGTGCAATGCAAGTCTCGGAAACGGGCGATCTGGCCAACTGGATGATCCCCGGCAAAGTTGTCAAAGGGATGGGCGGCGCCATGGACCTGGTGGCCGGCGCGCGCCGCGTCGTGATCCTGATGGAGCACACCGCCAAGGGCGAAAAAAAAGTACTCTCCCAGTGCACACTACCGCTGACGGCGATCCGCGCGGTGCACCGGATCATCACCGATCTGTGCGTGCTCGACGTGCTGCCGGGGGGCGGTGGCTTGCAGCTGGTCGCGCTCGCGCCGGGCGTCAGCGCGGCCCAAGTTCAGGCCCAGACGGAGCCGCAAATTCGGGTCGGGGCCGAAGTCCCGGTTCTCACGTTTTGACGGCGGCCCCGATGAGGCGCATACGAAGGGCCTTGTTTCCGTCGAGAAACGTGCTTCATCCGTTGGCCATGATTCGGTTTTTACGCTTGATCGAGTGAGTGGCCAACGCTACGGTCTAGGCGCGGAGGTTGTATCGATGCAAGGCATGCGTCACGAAGAAGGCAGTATGACCAAGAGCGATCTCATCGAGATGGTCGCCAATAAGCTTCAAATGCCCAAGGGCAAGGCGGAGCTGATCGTCAACTGCATCTTCGACGCGATGGAAGAGTCGCTCAAGAAGGGCGAGCGCATCGAGATCCGTGGGTTCGGCAGCTTCGAGATCCGCCACTACAAGGCCTACGAAGGGCGCAATCCGCGGACTGGCGATCCGGTCGGCGTGCAGCCCAAGCGGCTGCCCTTTTTCAAGGTCGGAAAAGATCTAAAAAAGCGCGTCAACGACGCGCTGGCGGCCAAAGAAAAAGCCCCGCCGACACCGCTGTCCGCTTCGGGCTAGTAGCGACGCCTCAGGCCTACTTCAGAATGCCGATGTTGATCGCCGGGCGGACGGTGAAGTTGATCGCCCCAGCCGGGATCGGCTCGCCGCCCACGATTTGAAACTGCGCGTGGGCCAGAATCTGAAACGACGTCGATGCGTTCTTGGCGAAGCCAGCCAGCGCCGACTGCCCCGCGCTGGTCAGCGGTAGATCGCAGATTGCGGCGCCGTTGGCGTTCGCGTCGACGGTGGGATCGGCCGGGTCGGCGCACGACGCGGAACCCGCCGGCAACGATGCCACCGACCCGAGCAGCACGCCACCCTGCGTCTCGTCTTGGGCGCTGGCCGGAGCGACAAACAGATCGATGTGCGGCGTCGCGACATTGAGCGAGTTGGAGCTGACCCAGTAGGCGATCTTTTCGATAGTCACGGCGCTGATGCCGAAGCGGATGGCGTCCGGCGGAAAGCCGGTCTGCGTCGCCAGATCGACCATGTACGAGAGGCGCACGTCGGCCGTCGCGGTGCAGTCGCCGCTGCCCGCGTCACAGGCTGGCGTCACGGTCGCGTTTTGCAGTTTCAGTGCACTGAAGGCGGCGCACGCGGTCGGCGCCTGCGTGCACGCGATCGTCGGCGCATCGCCGGTGCTGTCGCCCAGATTGGCGGCGAAAGTCTGGGGATCGAAGGCGTAGGTGTAGCTGAAGGTCTTGGCGTTCAGCAAATCGCAGCCGGCCAATCCGATCAAGGAGGCAAAGGCCAACGAAAAGGTGGTGCGCTTCATCATTCGTCCTGATTCTGATCTACCACGCATAGGCCTATTGTCGCGTGATGGCCCGCACGGAGCCACTTTTCGAGGCCATCGTCTGGAGGCCGCTCTTACGCCCGTCCGACGAGCTCGCGCGCGATCACCATGCGCTGCACCTCGTTGGTACCCTCGCCGATCTCGCACAGCTTGCAGTCGCGCAGGTGGCGCTCGACGAAAAATTCGCGTGTATAGCCGTAGCCGCCATGAATCTGAATCGCGCGATCGCACGCGCGCATCCCGGCCTGGGCCGCCCACAGCTTGCACATCGCCGACTCGCGCGTCGTGCGCAGCCCCTCATCCTTCATCCACGCGGCGCGACGGATGAGCAGCGCGGCCGCGTCGAGCTCAGTGGCCGAGTCGGCGAGCATGAACTGAATCGCCTGATTGTCGGCGATCGGCCGGCCGAACTGCTTGCGCTCTTTTCCGTAGCGCCGCGCGGCTTCGAGCGCGCCACGACCCAAACCGAGCGCCATCGAGGCGATCGAAATGCGTCCCCGATCGAGGATCTCCAGGGTATCGAGAAAGCCGCCGTTCAACTTTCCGAGCTGGTTTTCCGCGGGCACTTCGACGGCGTCGAAATTGAGCTCGACCGTGTCGGAGGCGCGGCAACCGAGCTTCTCGATGTGCTTGCCGACCGACAGCCCCTTGGCGCCCCGCTCCATGATGAACGCGGTCAGGCCGTGCTGTTTTTTTTCGGGCTCGGTCGAGGCCAGGATGACGTAGACGTCGGCGATGCCACCGAACGTGATGAAGGTCTTGCTGCCGGTGATCGACCAGCCGTCGCCGTGACGGACGGCCCGTGTTTTGGCGCCGGCAGCGTCGGAGCCCGAGCCCGGCTCGGTCAGCCCCCAGGCGCCGAGCGCCTGGCCGTGCGCCAGACGCGGCAGGTATTTGGCTTTTTGCTGGGCGTCGCCGGCGAGCTGAATGTGGCCCGTGCACAGCCCGTTGTGTGCGGCGATGGAGAGCGCGATCGAGCCATCGACGCGCGCCAGCTCCTCGATGACGATCGCCACCTCCTGCGTGGTCATGCCCGCGCCGCCGTGCTCTTCGGGCACGCGCAGGCCCCACAGACCGAGCGCAGCCAGCTTGGGGACGAGCTCGGTCGGGAAGCGCTCCTCTTCATCCCAGCGACGGGAATACGGGGCGATCTCGGCGGCGGCGAAATCGCGCACGGTGTGGCGTAGGAGGCGCTCGGACTCGGTCTCGTCAAACGTCATCATGGCTGGGCCTTCTTGGTCGAAGAGTCATCGGGTGGCAACGGGGGAGCGTGGAGTTCGATCAACAGGGCGTCGGCGCCGGTCAGCGCGTGCTCTTGACCGCGCGAAAAGCGGGCCACGTCGCCGGGCAAAAGCGCGGTCTCATGACCAGTGGCGCCGGTGCCGGTGCGCACTTGGGCGCGTCCGTGGAGCAGATAGACGACCTCTTCGGATTGCGTATGGTGATGGTGCGTGAGCGGCGCGCCGACGAGCTGCCGGAGCTCGATCGAAAAGGGCGCGTCGAGGTATCCAGCCCCGGTTTGTGACACAACGGCGCGGATGATCTTGATCGCCGTTGCTGGCGCGGCGCTGGGGGGAGCGCCGCCCACGAGCGAAACTTCGAGGAGCTGCGTCGAGCGCTCGCCCTCGGAACGACCCCGCCCGGCGGTCGCGGCGCTGGAAAAATAGGCCACATCGTCCGTTCCCAGAAGCACGTCATCGACGCCCGGCGCACCGACCAGGCGCAGCGCACCGTCGATCACGAAGATGGCCGAGCGCGCGTCGGGAAGAGCCATCAATTGACCAAGGTGAAGCTCGACGCGCCGGACGACGAGATGGCTCCCAGCGGCAGGTGCGGCCGCTCCGAGGCGGCTCTTGAGCGTCGTGGCTCGCACCAACGCGGCCTCCGCCGTTGGAGGCTCCGGGTGGAAGGCGAGCGGAAATACGATCTGGTCGCCGGCGGTTGCGCCCAGCGCACCCAAA
>JBBQIO010000038.1:0-11946 GCA_038325015.1 Polyangia bacterium | reverse complement strand
CGTCGTTCCGGCCGTCGTGCTCGACGTCGTTCCGGCCGTCGTGCTCGACGTCGTTCCGGCCGTCGTGCTCGATGTCGTTCCGGCCGTCGTGCTCGACGTCGTTCCGGCCGTCGTGCTCGATGTCGTTCCGGCCGTCGTGCTCGATGTCGTTCCGGCCGTCGTGCTCGACGTCGTTCCGGCCGTCGTGCTCGACGTTGTTCCGTCGGTGGTTCCGGAAGTCGTGCCCGCGGTCGTTCCCGCCGTCGTCGCCGGCAGCGCCGCGCACCATGCGTCGGCTGCCGCAGCGGCCGTCTGGCAGCTCGCGCATGAGTCACAGTTGAAGATCGTTTGGTCACTGGTGATGAAGCTGCAGCTGGCGCCGCCGCTGGCGGTGCAGAAGCGATAGCTCCCCGGACCGTCGCACTGCGTCCGCTGGCAAATTTGGCTGCCCAACACCGCCGGCCCGCCGCCGTTGTCGCTCGAGCACCCGTGGAGCCCCGCGACACTCACCGCGCTCAAGGCGCCGGCGAACAAGAACGCCCTGATCGCATTAGACCGCTTCATTTTGATCATGCTCCTTGAGACGCGCGAGCGCGTCCTGCAACTCCTCCGGCCATTAGCACGTCCCGGCCTTCGAGCACAACTAGATCCACCACAGTCGCTGGCCAGCCACGCCGCGACGACCGCGTCACGCGACCGGCTGCGTCATTTCGCTGTTGACCCCATCTCGAATTGCGTTACAACTGAATGAGTATTCATTCAGTCGCCAACACCAGAACCAGGAGAGCGTCGTGAGCAGCAAACCCGTACCCGCGATCAACCGCTTCAAAGCCGACCTCCGCGAGCTGCATTTTCTCCTCTTCGAGCAGTTCAAGATCGACGAGCTGCTCGGGCAGGCGCCGTTCCAGAGCTGGGGCCCCGACGAGGTTAAGAGCTCGCTCGCCGAATGTTATCGCTGGGTACGCGACGTCATCGGGCCGCTCAACGCGAGCGCCGACGCCGAAGGCTGCCACCTCGAAGAGGGCCACGTGCGCACGCCCAAGGGCTTCATCGAGGCCTGGAAGTCGCTCTACGAAGCGGGCTGGAAGTCGATCGGCGTGGACGACGAGTTCGGCGGCGCCGGCGCGCCGCACTCGGTGCAGCTGCTGGTCGAAGAGCTAATCTCCGGCGGTAACACCGCGTTTTCGATGTACGGCGGGTTGACCTACGGCGCCTCGGAGCTGCTCGAAGTCTTCGGCACACCCGAGCAGCGCCAGCTGCTGTGCCAAAAGCTGTTCAACGGGCAGTGGGGCGGCACGATGTGCCTGACCGAGCCGCAGGCCGGATCCGACGTCGGCGCCGCGCGCACCAAAGCGACACGCAATCCAGACGGCACCTACGCCATCAGCGGCACCAAGATCTTCATCTCGGCCGGCGACCACGACCTGACCGAGAACATCATCCACATGGTCCTGGCGCGCGTCGACGGCGCAGCCGCCGGCACAAAAGGGCTCACGCTGTTCATCGTCCCCAAGCATCGCTACGCCGCGGACGGTACGCTCACCGGTAGCAACGACGTCGCGGTCGGCGCCATCGAACACAAGATGGGGATCAACGGCTCGGCCACATGCGTCCTCAACTTCGGCGAAAACGGCCAGTGTATCGGGGTGCCAGTCGGCGGTGAGAGCAAGCTCGGGCAGGGCATGCCGCAGATGTTCCGCATGATGAACTCGGCGCGCATCGCGGTTGGCTTGCAGGGGCTGAGCGTCGCGTCGTCGGCCTATCTCAACGCGCTGGAGTACGCCAAAGACCGCAAGCAGGGGGCATCGATCGCGCACTTCAAAGACGCCTCGGCGCCGCGTGTGCCCATCCTCGAACATGGCGACGTCCGCCGCATGCTGCTCGAAATGAAGGCCAAGGTCGAAGGCATCCGCGCCTTGGCGGTCAAGCTCACCCACCACCAGGATCAGATTCGCGTGCTCGCCGGCAAGGACGACGCCAAGGTCGCCTACCACCAGGGGCAGACCGATCTCCTCGTTCCTTTGGTCAAGGCCTATGGATCGGACCAGGGATTCCGCATCTGCGAGCTAGCCATTCAGACCTACGGCGGGGCCGGCTACACGCGCGACTATCCAGTCGAGCAATATTGCCGCGACGCCAAAATATTCTCGATTTACGAGGGCACCAACCACATCCAGGCGATGGATCTGGTCGGGCGCAAGCTCGGCCAGGGGGGCGGCGCCAACCTGCAGGCGTTCGCCGCGGACGTTGGCAAGTTCGTTGCCGCCCACAGCTCGCACAAGACGCTCGGCCCTGAAGTCAAGCGGCTGGGAAGCGCGCACGAGGCGCTGACCCGCTCGGCGATGAAGCTCCTGACGTGGTTCGGCTCGGGGCAGATCGAGATGATTCCGCTTTCGGCCAATCGCTTTTTGGAGATGATGTCGGAGCTGAGCGTCGGCTGGATGCTCCTCGAAGGCGCGGTCATCGCCGACGAAAAGCGCGGCGGTCTCGATGCCGCCCACCCAGATCAGGCGTTCTACTCCGGCAAAGTGCAGGCGGCGCTGTTTTTCGCGCGCAACATTTTACCGGGCGTCGAATGGAAAGCGCAGCTCATCGAAGGCGCCGACCGCTCACCGATCGACATCACTGACGCCGGCTTCGCAAGCGCGTAGCACCCAACCGCGCGCAATGCGCCTTACGTCCCGGGCTTCGGGATGTACAGCTCGACGTTTCGATCCTGTGCAGTGCCGGTCCCGTCGAGCGCCCAGCCCGAGGTCCAGTCGGTGATCCCGAGCGTGCGCCCCTCGGCCGCCACGGCGTCGCCGTCGGTTTCGTAGTTGACGTTGGTGCCGGTGATGCGCAAAAAGCCGTCGCCGTCGTCCCAGATCTCGACCATCCGAAATTGGTGCGGATAGTCGGCCAGCGCGCTGGTCATCATCTCGAACCAGCCGTGCGCCGCGGTCGTCGGCGTGATGTACACGACGCGATTGATGTGCGTGTGTCCGACCATCGACAAGATGACGTTCGGATAGCCGCCGACGAAGTTCTCCCAGTCGGCGGTGGTCAACGCGTCCGCTTGCTGGATGCCGCCGGTGTCGCTGCCATCGTTGAGCGTGTCGGTCGGATGGTGCGACGACAGGATGACCCATTTTCCGTCGCTCTTGGCCTGGTCGAGCGCGCCTTTGATGAATGCATTGACATCGGCCATGTGGATGATGCCGTCGGAGCCGCCGGTCTCGGCCGCGGTGTCGAGGATGACGAAACGCAGCGGCGTTCCCGCGACGTCGAACGTGTAGTAGCCCTTGCCGCTCTGCAGCTGCGCCGCGCCCAGGCCGTGCCCGTCGCCGTGATGACCCACCGTATCCATGAGCTCGGTTCGGCTGAGCGGAGCGCGGCGCGGGTCTGCGACCACCGGACCGGTGAAGATCGGCCCGCCGGGCTGTGACCAATCGCGCGTGCCCAAGGGTGCGCTGGTGCCCAGCGCCGCATCGCGCTTGCTGTCGTCGTTGGGAAAAATTCCGACATTGAGTACGTCGTGGTTGCCCGTGACCCAGTACCAGGGCATGTGGAAGCCGTCGGCGTAGAAGGCATCCTTGCCGTCGTTGTTGGCGCCAGGCACGGGATCGTTGGCCGCGCCCGAGTCGCACTTGACCGACGGAGCGCCATCGAAGATATCGAGCGCCCAGCCGATCTCATTGGTTTGCCCATCGTCGCTGATGTCGCCGCCGGTCAGGACGAAGGCGATAGGCGTCGTGATGTCGAGTGCATTGATGGTGCGCACCGCTGCGTTGGTGATGCGGCACTCGTCGGCCTCTTGCGGGCGGAACGCCGCATTGGTGTTGGTGTCGCCGGTGTCGTCGAACATCGCCAGCCGAGTCGGCGATTCGTCGTCGACGATCTGCTGGTCGGGCAGGTGGACGAAGCGGACGAGCAGCGTCGGATTGGTGCCCGGCCCCGACGGCGGCGTCACACCGGGCGGTGAACGCACAATGTACGGCTCAGGCGAGGCCGCGCCGTACATACCAAAGCCGCCCGACAGCAACGTCTGCAGCTCGGACGGAATATTCGGCGACTGTGAATGCACACCCTTGATCCGCGCGTGGGTCGGCAAGAGGGTCGCGCTCAGCGTGGTAGGCGCGCTGGTCAGCGCCGGCAGGCGAGGGGCGCCGGCGCTGCTACAGGACGCGGCGAAGAGCAGGCCGGACAGTGCAGACGAGTGGCAAAATCGCATACTGCCAATCTGTCACAAGTTTCCAAGTTGTTGCAATGACGTAACAATTGCCGCAGCGCGGCAATTGTCAGGCGGCCAGTCGCGACCACTCCAAAAGATTGACCTGCTCTTTGGCCAGGTCGTAGTCGACCACCGACTGAAAACCCGCGCGATCGCCGCCGACCTGAAACGGCACCGGCCGCGAAAAGCGCGCCTGGCACGAGGTCAACAAGAAGGTATGCATGTCGCGCATCGGATGGCGCCCCTGCCACAACAGCGGCGAGCGCAGCACCGCCTCCATCACCGTTCCGGCATACACCCGCATGCAGAAGCGACGCGGCATCAGGCCGGCGAAGGGAAACGCACGAAAGCCGAAGCCCCAGGTCGGCGACGTGCCCGCGGCGCAGACGTTGACCGGCCCCCGGTAGAGCACCGCGCCGTGGCGGCCGCCAACCAGAGCAATCGCGCGGCCGCCTTCGTCGACGGTAAATGCGTCGTCGCCAGTATTGACCAGCTCGACCTCGACCTGGTCCCGCTTGACCACATGGCGCGGCACCGTACGGGTCGCCAGACCGTGCAGGTACCCAGGCAGGCCGAGGCGGAGGCGGCGCGGAAGCAAGCCCCAGCCTTGGCGCTGCGCATGATAGTCGTCGATCAGCTCCGCGTCCCAGCCGGTGCCGGCGAACGGCGCGATGGTGCCGAGCACCTCGACCAGATCGCAGCGCCGCACGGGCAACGCGTCGGAGCCCTCGAGCTCGCCGAGACGAGCCAGCGCCTGCGGCAGCCGCGGTGCTCCGGTGGCCCGCGCCCAGCCGTTGCCCGTGCCGAGCGGCAGGACCCCGAGCGCCGCTGCGCCTGGCTGCTCCGGAAGCATGAGCACGCTGCCATCCCCGTTGGGGCCGGCCGCGGTGTCGTCCATCTGGCTGCGGGTCGCCTCGCGTATGGCGTTGATCAGCGCGACGGCCGTACCATCGCCGCCGGCCGAGACGACCAAGCCGGCTGGGCTGCGCTGCAGCTCCTCGGCAAAATCAGCAGTCTGATCGAGCGAATGCGAGGCCACTACCCGGGCGTTGGGCAGCGCCGCCTGACAGCGTCGGGCGACGCGCTCGCTGCCGCGACGCGCCTTGACATTGACCACCACCGCGATGTCGGAGCCCCGAGCTCGGCCTAGGTGCAGGTCCATGAGCCAGAAACTGGCATGAAACCCGGCCGCCGGGTGTCATCGTTCTGTCACGGACGCGGAGCTGCGCCGCTACCTCCAGGAAACGGCAAAGCGGGCGCCCGAGCCTTTGCCTATCGCCTCGGGGCCCGAAACCGTGCCGGTTTTGCTGCACAGCTTGAGGACCAGCTCGAACGACGCGGCAAACGACACGAATGCGCGCCGCGGGACGGCCTGCCGCTCGACGAAGTGGACCTCGACGTCGCCGTGATGGGGCCCTTTTGGGGTCCATTTGAAGTCGACGCCCCGCAGGCTAGTGCGTGTCAAAAGGCCCAAGCGCGCGAAGAGCGTTGCGGGCGAGGCGCCAAACAGGCGTAGCGCGCCTTCGATGAGCGGGCTCAAAAGTGGAATCAGGGTCTCCTGCGCGGCGTGCGACAGCTGTCGCACCGCGGCATCGCCGCCGGTGGCGTAGACCGCGTCCATGATCTCTTCGAGGGTGCTGGCGTCCATCCAGCTGCTCGCCGGCGGCGGAGCATCGAACAGCGCGCGCGATTCCGGGCTGACCTTGGCGCGCACTGCCGCGAAGGAGCGGTCCCGCTCGAGAACTCTGAGGTAAGCGCGCAGCGTCGCGCCCTTGACCTGGTAGCCCACATCGACAGGGCAGTAGTGCAGCGCAATCATCTCAATTGCAGTCGGAGAGCGACGACGAAACTTAAAGGGGATCGTCGAAGTGGGCTGTCACAGCCGACTTCGCACTCGCCGGGCAATGGTCAACGCCTCCTGGGCGTCGCGCGCGTGGACCAAGAAATGGCCCATCTTGCGCCGCGGCCGGGCCTCGCGCTTGCCGTACAGGTAGACCTCGACGACGGCCGGCTCCTCGGCCATGACGCTAAAGTCGGGCTCGCCGCGCTCTTCCCACAGATCGCCCAGGAGCTGCCCCATGCACCAGCCGCCTGGCAGGAGCGCCGCCGGCGCCAGCGGCCGGCCCAAGAGCACGCGCGCCAACAGGTCGAACTGGCTCACCGTCGTAGCGCGTCGAGTGACGTGGCCCGAGTTGTGCGGGCGCGGCGCCAGCTCGTTGACGAACAGAGCGCCGTCGGCGACCGCCAGCCCACCCTCGCTACCACGCCCGTAAAAGAACTCGACGGTCAACAGCCCCTCGGCACCGATCGCGTGCGCGATGTCGACGGCCACGCGGCTAGCAGCATCGGTGACCGCGGCGGGCAGGCGCGCGGGCAGCACGGTAAAGTCGAGGATGTGGTCGGCGTGCAGATTTTCGAACGGCGGCAATATGACCATCTGCCCGTCGGTCGAGCGGGAGACGATGCAGCTGAGCTCGGCCAAAAGTTCGATGCGTCGTTCGAGGACGAAGCCACCGTCGAGCGCGTCGATCGCCTGGCCAGCGGCTAAAGGCCACGACCATTGCCCTTTGCCGTCGTAGCCGCCGAGCGCGGTCTTGAGGATGGCGGGCCCGCCGAAGCGCGCGAACGCCGCGGCCACGTCGCTCGCATGCGGCACCTCGACGAAGGGCACCGTGGGAAAGCCGTGGCTGGCCAAAAAGCGTTTTTCGAGTCGACGATCCTGAGCGATGCGCAGCACGTCGGCGTTGGGCACGAGCTGCGCGGCGTACCGTTCGAGCGGCGCGACCGGGATGTTCTCCGACTCGAAGGTGACGCGGTCGACGCGGGCAAAAAGCGCACGCAACGCATCGGCATCGTCGAACGGCGCGGCGACGAAATCACAACCCACGAAATCGGAGATGCGGGTGTATGCGGGTGCCGCTTCGTCAGGGTCGTACAGCGTGACCGCGACGTCGCGATCGAGCGCGAGCAGGCTCTCGGCCAGCATCACACCGAGCTGCCCTCCACCGAGAATGCCGACCCGGGAGTGATCCACGACGCCTTACTTCCCGTCACCGACGCGCTGCACGCGCGCGCTCGAAGCCAGCGCCTCGGCGGCTCGCTCGGCTTGATACGCGGCCAGCGCCTCGGCCAGCCGCGGGTCGTCGAGCGCCAGCATGCGGACCGCGAACAGCGCCGCGTTGGTCGCGCCCGCCGCCCCGATGGCGAAGGTCGCGGTCGGCACCCCCGCCGGCATCTGCACAATCGACAGTAGGCTGTCCAATCCGCTCAGGGCGCGCGAGCTGACCGGGACGCCGAGCACCGGCAGGGTCGTCAGCGCCGACACCATGCCCGGCAGATGGGCCGCTCCGCCGGCTCCGGCGATGAGCACACGCAGGCCGCGGCTCGCCGCCGCGCGGGCGTATTCGAACATCCGCTCGGGCGTGCGGTGCGCGCTGACCACTTCGCTTTCGTAGGGCACGGCGAACCGGTCGAGAATCCGCAGCGCCTCCTGCATGGTCTCGAAATCGGACGCGCTGCCCATGACGATGCCGACGACCGGGTTCATCTTTTTGGATTAGCTCATGCGTAGGGCCTGGCTTGCAACCGCCACGCGCCATTAAGCAGGCGGTCGACGAGCGCGCGAGGCGCCCATTTGCTACGCTAAACGCCAGCTCGTTACTTGTGACCTTCTTCCCAAGGGATCCATGACCCTCATCACCGCCCTGGTGCCGCCCGCTGCCCGTCTGAGCACTGCGCAGCTCGTCGATGCCGCCGACCATCCGCTGTTCATCAACCGCGAGCTGTCGTCGCTGGCGTTCAACGAGCGCGTGCTCGAAGAGGCCAAAGACGCAGCGCGCCCACTGGTCGAGCGGCTCAAGTTTTTGGCCATCGTCAGCACCAATCTCGACGAGTTCTTCATGGTCCGCGTCACCGGCCTCAAGCAGCAGATTCTCGGCAAAGTCGTCGAGACTCCGGCCGACGGCATGCCCGCGGCCGAGGCGCTGACCGCGATCTCCGAGCGCGTGCACCGGATTTTGGTCGAGCAGGATCGCGTTTATCTGACCGAGCTTTTGCCGGGGCTGCGTGAAGCCGGGCTGCACATTCTTCAGCCGGAGAGCTTCACCACCGAGCAGCAGGAGGCCGCTCGCCGCCATTTTCAGGCGCGCATCTTTGCCGCGCTGACGCCGCTAGCGGTCGACCCAGAGCATCCGTTTCCGCACCTGCGCAACAAGTCGATCAACATCGCTGTGGTTCTCCGGCGCCAAGGTCGGCGACGGCAAAAGGCGCAAAAAGGCTCATTGTTCGCGGTCGTCCAGCTGCCCAGCGTGCTCGGTCGGCTGGTGCCGTTGCCGGCCGACCCGGCGGTCGGCGGGCAGTGCTTCGCGCTCCTGGGCGATGTCATCGCACACAACGTGGCCGACCTGTTTCCCGGCTTCGAGGTGCGCCAAACGTCGCGCTTTCGCGTCACCCGCAACAGCGATCTGCTGGTCGACGAAGAGGACTCCGAGGATCTGCTGTCGACGATTCAAGAGGAGCTGCGTCGCCGCGACCTGGGCGCCGCGGTTCGGCTCGAGCTCGGCGACAACACCTCGGCTGAGGTCGAATCGTTCTTGCGCCAGGCGCTCCACCTCGACGCGGCCGACGTGTATCGCGCGCAGAGCCCGCTGCAGCTCAACGACCTCGTGCAGCTCAACGACTTCGTCAAAAAGCCCGAGCTGCGCTTCGAGCCTTTGACGCCGGTCACGCCAGCCGCGCTGCGTGATGCTGCGTCCGTGGTGCAGGTGGTCAGCACGCGCGACGTACTCTTGCATCATCCCTACGAGTCGTTCGATCCGGTGGTGCGCTTCATCGAGGAGGCGGCCGAAGACCCCGACGTTCTGGCCATTAAGCAGACGCTCTATCGCACGAGCGGCGACTCGCCCTTCGTGCAAGCGTTGTCAAGAGCCGCGCATAACGGCAAGCAGGCCACCGCGGTGGTCGAGCTCAAGGCGCGCTTCGACGAGGCCAACAATATTGCGTGGGCGCGTCGCCTCGAGGAGAACGGCGTGCACGTCGTCTTCGGGTTGATGGGCCTCAAGACCCACTGCAAGATGGCGCTCGTGGTTCGCCGCGAGGGCGACGGCATCCGGCGCTACGTGCATATCGGCACCGGCAACTACAATCCGACGACGGCACGGCTGTATACCGACATTTCGCTTTTGACCGCCCGCCCCGAAATCGCCGAGGACGCGTCCCTCCTGTTCAATCTATTGACCGGCTATGCCGATGCGCCGCAGTGGAAGCGGTTGGGCGTCGCGCCGTTCGATTTGCAGCAGCGCATCGTGTCGCTGATCGAGCGCGAGGCCGAGCGGGCCAAGGGCGCCAAGCCGGCGCGCATCGTCGCCAAGATGAACTCGCTGGTCGACCCAGTGGTGATCAAGGCGCTTTATGCCGCGAGTCAGGCGGGCGTCGAAATCGACCTGTTGGTGCGCGGCATCTGCTGCCTCAAGCCGGGGCTGCCGGGAATCTCCGACCGGATTCGCGTGACCAGCATCGTCGACCGCTTTTTGGAGCACAGCCGGGTGTTCGCATTCGGCGCCGACCCCGAGGTGTTCATTGCGTCGGCCGATTGGATGCCGCGAAACTTTCTGCGACGGGTCGAGCTCATGTGCCCGGTCGAGGAGGCGGGGTTGAAGAAGCGCCTACTGGACGAGCTGCACGTTGCGCTCGGCGACAATGTGAGCGCGCGGGATCTGCATGTCGATGGTACGTATGTGCGGCGAAAGCCGGGCTCGCCGAGCGACGAGCGCGTGCATTATCAGCAGATTCTGGCCGACCGCGCCCGCAGCCGCGCCGATGCGCCGACCGCGCTGCCGTAACGCGCTGCCGTAAACGCCACTGAATTGGTGCAGCGCTATTCGATTGCCTGGCCGGCCGCTGGGCTGGTTGCCTTCGAGCCAACCGTGGCCGAGGTGCGCGTGTACGCGCCGGCGCTGGCCGCCGCGTACAATAATCCGCACAACCGCGCGATGCTCGGCAACTCGTCTAAGATGAGCGCCGGCGACGTCGAGACGCACTACGCGCGGCTGCACACCGACGGCGGCCGACCCCTCCTCTTCTGTCAGGCCGGGCCACCGCAGACACTCCTCGGCGACGGCGATTTTCGCAACGTCGAAGCACGCCACGCCGAATTCGCGCTCCTGATCGCGCAGACGGCATCGCACGGCCAAGGGCTGGGGACGCGTTTTGCGCTGATGGCCCACGCGTTTGCCTTCGCCAGCCTTGGCCTAGAGCAGCTGTTCGTGACCATCGTGCCCAACAACGCGGCGTCGCGACGCCTATTCACCAAGCTCGGCTACCAGGTCGACGCTCGGCCCGAGGCGCGCCGCTACATCGACGACGAGTCGGACGTTTCGATGTCCGTCGACCGCGGCCATTTCGAGGCGCTGCACGCGGCGCAGCTGGCCGAAATTCGAGTGACGCAGCGGACCGGCTGAACATCTCGTAGAATCGAACCGTGGACAGTCGCTTCATTGCCCTGGCGGTGCCTTTTTTCTTTTTGCTGATCGGCGTCGAGCTGTGGTGGAACCACCGCCACGGCGACTCCCGCTATCGGCTGCACGATTCGCTCGGCAGTCTTTCGAGCGGCATTGGTCAGCAAGCGATCGACGTCGTGTTCAAGGTGCTCACGCTGGCGGCCTACGTCTACATCTTTGCCCACGCGCGAATCATGACCTGGTCGATGAAGTCGGTCGGGGCGTGGATCTTGATCAGCGTGCTCATCGATTTTCTCTACTACGCGTTTCATCGCGCCAGCCATCGCATCAACTTTTTGTGGGCGATGCATGGCGTGCATCACCAGAGCGAGGAGTACAACCTGTCGACCGCGCTCCGGCAGAGCTGGCTCGACCCGTTTTGCGAATGGACGTTTTATATTCCGCTCGCGGTGCTCGGGTTTCCGCCGGCCATGTACGCGGGCGCCCTTTCGCTCAATCGGATCTATCAATTCTGGATTCACACGCGCGCCATCAAGCGGCTCAATCGACCGGTCGAGGCGATTCTCAACACGCCGTCACACCACCGCGTCCACCACGGCATCGACCCGCGCTACATCGACAAGAACTACGCCGGCATCTTCATCATCTGGGACCGCCTGCTGGGAACCTTCGAGTCCGAAGGGCCAGAGCCGACCTACGGAACGGTCAAGCCGCTGCAAAGCTTCGATGGCGCGTGGGCCAACTTCGCCGAGTGGGCGCGAATCTGGTCGTTGGCTCGCGGCGCGCAGACGTGGAAAGAGCGCGTTTGGGCCTGGTTCGCACCGCCCGAGTGGCGGCCTGTCGCGCTCGGCGGGTCGGTCACGGTACCCGAGGTCGACCACGCCACGTACCGCAAGTTCGACCATCCCGTGGCCCGTGGGCTGAGTGTGTACGTGCTGGTTCAGTTCGTCCTGATGGTGCTGTTGCAGACCGCCCTGTTGTGGTGGGCCAGCCGGGTGTCGACGGCCGTGTTGGTGGGCGGCGCAGCGACGGTAGTGGCAACGATTGTGGCGTGGGGCGGCTTGGTCCAGGCGAGACGGGGCGCGGTCGAGATCGAGTGGTTGCGGCTGGCCGGCGTCGGCGCGCTCGGGATCGCGGCGCTGCATCATTGGGGGCGACTTGGAGCGGTCGAGGTCGGCGCGCTGTTGCTGCCTCTGCTGGCGTGTGCAGTGTGGGTCTCGCGCTATCGCAACCGGTCAGCCGGCGTGGCGCAGGCGCTCGATGGCCGCAGCCGAAGTGCGGCGGCGTGAGCTGTCGACC
>JBBQIO010000037.1:0-11985 GCA_038325015.1 Polyangia bacterium | reverse complement strand
GTTGCTGTCGCGCTACCTGCAGCAGCTCGTGATGGAGTCGCTGGGCAAGGCGACAGACCGTAGTGGCACGATGGTCCATCAGGGTCTCACGGTCTTCGGCAACAAGGG
Source organism: Polyangia bacterium (assembly GCA_038325015.1). GTDB lineage: Bacteria > Myxococcota_A > Polyangia > Palsa-1104 > Palsa-1104 > JBBQIO01. Next base: position 11,877 of record JBBQIO010000037.1, on the reverse strand, counting down.
CTCGACCGACCAGCACGCCTACGTGCAGCAGCTGCGCGAGGGGGTGCCCAACTTCTTCGTCACGTTCGTCGAGGTACTGCACGACCGGCACGGCGCGTCGCAAGGCTGGGAGGACGCTGCGACCTCGGGCGACTATCTGATGGGCTTTTTGCAGGGGACACGACGAGCGCTGTACGAAAATGGGCGCGACTCGATCACGCTGACGCTCGACCGGCTCGACGCGCGCTCACTCGGCTCGCTGATCGCGCTGTACGAGCGGGCGGTGGGCTTTTACGGCTCGTTGGTCAATGTGAACGCCTATCACCAGCCGGGGGTCGAGGCCGGCAAAAAGGCGGCGGCGTCGGTGTTGGCGCTGCAGAAGCGCGCGCTCGGCTGGCTCGGCGATCACGCCGGACAGACCTTCACCGTCGAAGAGGTGGCCAACGGCATCGAGGCGGCCGACGACGTCGAGACGCTGTTCAAGATCTTGATGCACGCCGGGTTCAATCCGGATCACGGGCTGACCCGCGAGCGCGGCGCGACCCTGTTCGATATGAAATTCGGCCTTCAGCAGTCATAAATCAAGCGAGGACAACCCACAATGAGTCTCCAAGTCGGTGATGCGGCTCCGGCCTTTGACGTGACCTCCAGCGACGGCAAAAAACTGCGGCTGGAGGATTTTCGCGGCAAGAAGAACGTGGTGCTCTATTTTTATCCCAAGGATTTTACGCCCGGCTGTACTGCCGAGGCGTGCGGCTTTCGCGACCAGTACGCCGATTTACAGACGCGCGACACCGAGGTCATCGGCGTGTCGCTCGACTCGGACGGCAAGCACGAAGACTTCAAGAAGAAGCACAACCTGCCTTTTCCGCTGGTCGCCGACCACGACAAGAAATTGGCCAAGGCCTACGGCGCGATGGGCTTTTTGCTGGGGCTGGCGGGCGTGACCAAGCGCATCACGTTCGTCATCGACAAGCAGGGCAAGGTGGCCGCGACCTTCGACAAGCTGCTCGATGCCGGCCACCACCTCGACGGCGTCAAGGCGGCAGTGGCCAAGCTGTCATGATCAAATGCGGCGTCGCCGTCGCGCTCGCTGCGCTCCTGGCCGGTGGTGCCGCACAGGCCGAACGGCCCCTAACGCGCAAGTACGGACAATGCACATCGAGCAACCAGTGCAAAGGCGTCTTGCCTATGATCTGCGAGCGCTGCGGCGACGGACGCGAGCGTTGCGCGCACTTCACCTGCACAGGCAGGAAGTGTCAGACGGAAATCTGCCCGCCGCCCCCGTCGCCTGATGTGCAGTGCAAATCTTCGAGCGACTGCCACGGGCTCCTGCCGCAGCTGTGCGAGCCGTGCGGCAACGGCAAACAAGAGTGTGCGCATTTTGTTTGCAAGGCAGCAAAGTGCCAGATGGAGGTCTGTCCGCCGCAGTGCATTGCGGCGAGCGATTGCAAAGGCATCCTGCCCCAGCTGTGCGAGGAGTGCAGCAACGGCAAAGAGGAGTGCGCCCACTTCGTCTGTAACGCGGGCAAGTGCGAGACCCAGATCTGCCCGTGATTCGGCGCCAGCCGCGAATTAGCTCTTGGCCGGCGTGTCCAATTTGCATTTCTCCAGCGACGGCTTCTTGACGTCACCCGGGCAGGTCGCTGCGGTGTCGGTCGGCTTTTGCGGCAGGGCGAACACGAACGGCGCGATGGCTTTGCCATTGACCGTCAAGTTGCTGATGGTGACCTGGAACGAGGCGCCGGCGAGGAGCAGCTGATTGACCTCGTCGTCCGAGTGCGCGTCGGTCTTGAACACCAGATAGCCATCCCACTGCTGCCCCGCCGCTACAGACAGCCTGTCGTCGACGATGGAAGCCTGCGTGATGGCGCCGCGAACCGCGTCGAGCTCCGCCGGGTTCGACGCAATTTCTTGGTGCGCCGACTGGATGTCCGCCGTCACGCGACCCATCACGTCGACGCGCGCCATCATCGGATAGCTGTGCGTGCCGTCGGAAAGCTGCGCCTGGGCGCCGGCGAAGGAGAGCGCGCCTTTGGTCGAATTCGCGACCCGTACGCGGAACACCGGAAGCGGCAGGAGCGGCACATCGGCGGTGCGCGCGACCTGCGACTTGGCCCCCGAGGTCATCCCCGAGCCGATGGCCACCGGCGCGTTGCGGTCGGCTTCACGCCAGGAGAGCGACAAGACGAGATTGCCAAACCGCTTCCAGTTGCTCGGCGTGATCGCTTCGACGCCCATGGTGACCTCATCGTGGGTCGCCTGATCCGGCGCGGTCAGAGTGGCGATGGGCAGTGTGGTCTTGACCGGCGCCAGCTCGGCGCAGCCGAACGATCCGATGGTCGCGAGCGCACAGCCGAGCAGGGACAAGCGGGAAAACAGCGTCATGGTCGTCTCCTCCCAAAGCGAATGGGGGCGCCACACTCGCACGCACGCCGAACGCATGCAAAGCCGGCAGTGCGTTAGTCTGGCGGCATTTCGAACTGGGAGAGATCATGCTCGCGTTGACCTTGCTTCTGGCTGTTCAGGCTCAGGTGGCCGCAACCACCTCGTCGATGCAAACGCTGGCTGCTGACTACGTGGCGGCGCGCTGGCGCTACTCGCCCACCGAGGCCTCGACGGCCGGCGAGCATGGCGGCGACGTCGACCGGCATTTGGACGATCGATCGATGACCGCGCTGGTCGCGCGCAGCATCTGGCTCAAGAGCTTCGCGGTGTCCCTGGCGCACTTCGCGCCGACCCTGACCGACCCCGAAGAGCGCGCCGACGCCGAGCTCCTGACTGCATCGGTCCGGCTCGAACGCATCGAACTCGATGAAGCACACCCCTATACCCACGATGTCGACGGGCCGATTTCGACGCTGGGCGACGCGCTCTTTTTCATGTCTGTGCGCGCCTATGCGCCGCTCGACCGCCGCTGCTCGGATCTGGCGGCGCGGCTGGCCGAGGTGCCGCGCTATCTCGACCAGGTGCAAAAGCTGCAGCAGTCGTACGAGCCGATCGAGGCGGCAGCGGCGCTCGACGATGGCCAGGGGCTGGCGAGCTACCTCGACGAGCTGCCCCAGAGCTGTAAGACGACCAAGGGCTTTGCTGCAGTGCAAAAAAATGCCGCGACGGCGCACGCCGCGGTCGGGCGCTTTCTGCAGTTCGTCCGCGCCGAGCTGCCGCAAAAGACGCACGTCGCGTTTCGTGCTGGGCCTGAGCTGTTCGCCAAGATGTTTGGGCCATATCTGCAGACCGACCGCACGCCCGATGACGTGCTGGCCGCGGCGCATCAGCGCCTGGTCACGCTGCACGCCGAGATGGCGGTCGCCGCGCGCAAGGTACTGACCGCCGCAGGCCAATCGACTGCCGGGAACGACCACGTGGTCACCAAGCGCGCGCTCGACCTGGTGGCCGCCGACCATCCGCCAGCGGGGGAGTACTTCGCGCTGGTCAAAAAGAGCTTGGCCGATGCGCACGGCTTCGTGCGCGCCCAGAAGCTGTTGACTCTGGATGCACGCGAAAATCTATCCGTGCGCGAAACTCCCGAATTTTTGCGCAGCTCCTTGTCAGTGGCCGCGTTCGACCCGGCGCCGGCGCTCCAGCCCGACCTCGGCGCGTTTTACTATTTCACGCCGTTTCCGCCGAGCTGGACCGCTGAGCAGCTGGCCTCGAAGCTGCGCGAATACAACCGCTGGATGATCGACATCCTGACCATCCACGAAGCGATGCCGGGCCACTACGTGCAGTTCGAGCGCGCCAACGACGTGCAGCCGACGTGGCGGCGCACGCTGCGGGCACTGCTCGGCTCGACGGCGTACATCGAAGGGTGGGCCTGTTACGCGCAGGACGTAGTGGTCAACGCCGGTTTCCGCGACGGCAATCCGCGGCTGTTTTTGACCGACCGCAAGATGGAGCTGCGCGCCGTGCTCAACTCGATCCTGGCGATTTCGCTGCATGCGCGCGCGATGACCGACGAGGCCGCACTGAAACTGATGATGGACGAAGGTTTTCAAGAGCGGGCCGAAGCGGAGGGCAAGCTGCGACGCGCCAAATTGTCAATTGTGCAGCTGTGCTCCTATTTTGTCGGCTACGAGGAGTGGAAGGCGATCCGCAAGGCGACCGAGCCCAAGCTCGACGCACAGAAATTCCACGACCGCGCGCTCGGCGAAGGACCGGTCACCTTCGCCAGCCTGCGTGCACTACTACTGCACTAGCAGGTGTTGAAAAATGCGCTGCGCACATTTTTCGACCGGTCGGTTCAACTCTCGTTCTTTTGGATCCAGTCGGAGATATACGCACCCAGTTCTAGGCCGTCTCCTTTGGGACCGGTGGCATAACGGGGCAGGAGCGGCCACGCATGCTTGTGGAAGCGCAGCCAGCTCGTGGTCAGCGCCGGGTTCGGCAGCCACGGCTTGCGCTGCTCGGCGCCGACGAAGTCCGCCAGGCGCTCGACGTGCGTGCGCCAGAACAGCGTCCACGAGCGCCGCAACCGCGCCGTTCCCTGCGCGCGGTCGAGCTCGAGCAGCAGCTCGGATGGACGCTTCCGCAAAAACCCATACCAAGCGCAGAGAGGCACAAAAAGGATGACGCTTGGCACGGCAGAACCCGCGACATCTGGACGATTCATCGGAAAATGAACCTCTACGCTGGCCTGATCTTGCGAGGTGACAAACGCCTGCAACTCGATAGCCGCCTGCTCTAATAGCTTGGCGTTCGCCGGACCATAGAGTGGATAGGCCGTTAGTGGCCATCCCTTTGGACTGCCAAGGAGCGTCGTCTCCTGCCCATGATGAACCACAGTGGGTGCCGTGAGACGGGCCAGCGGGATTTCTTCCGGATTTGCATACGCCCATGCCGCAGTGGCTGTGCACCTTCCCTGTGCTCGCTCGCAGTGAATAGCGCGAACGGTCGTCTGCGAATGTGCATCGGCTACCAAGAGTGCGATGCCTCCGATAGGGCACACCCAAACCAAAGCCGCGAGCCACCAAACCCGCAGTCGAACGTCGAGCGGTGCTCGGTATTTCAGAACGAGCCGGTCATTCGTTGCGTCGAGCTGGTAGGCCATTCGGTTTTACAGCCAGTCCGACAACTTCTCTGCGCCGCCGGCGATACCAGCTCCTATGTTGGCTACCGTTGCAGCGGTGCCACCCAAGAGGTCACCACCGTAGTGAACCGCTGCCCCTAGGCCAGCGCCGATCTCACCACCGACGCCATCGTGGCCCAAGACGTTGTCGACAGCATTGGTCACGTCCGCGCCGGCCGCCTTGGTCGTGTCATCGAGGAGTCCGTAAGCCCCGGGGTTTTCTTGCCGTTCGGCGTCCATCGAATAAGAAGATTATCGCGTTTTACGGCTTCGAAGTTGCCTAACTTGTTTTTCGTGATTTCCGATGTGCGCTCGGCGGTGCACTAATACTGCACTAGACCGGGCCTCGGTGGGGCGCCGGCTCGGTCCCGATGATTCGGGTTTCGTCGTCGGTAAAGAGCCGCGAGCGAATGAGAAAACGGACCCCGAGCGGAGCCTCGGCCGAAAAGCCGGAGCCCCGCCCGGGCACGACGTCGATGGTCAGATGGGTGTGCTCCCAGTATTCGAACTGCTGCGCGCCCATGAAGAACGGACAGCCGGCGACCTCGCCCAGATAGACGTCGCGCTGCCCGACGCGAAAATCGCCGCGCGGATAGCACATCGGCGCGCTGCCGTCACAGCAGCCACCCGACTGATGAAACATTAGTGCACCGTGAATGCTCGTCAGCTCGGTGATGATTTTCGCCGCGGCTTCGGTGACGGCAACGCGCTCGGTCATGGGCCTACGACCTTGGGCTAAAAGAAGCCCAGCGCCTTGGGGCTGTAGCTGACCAGGAGATTTTTCGTCTGCTGATAGTGGTTGAGCATCATCAGGTGATTCTCGCGGCCGATGCCCGACTGCTTGTAGCCTCCGAACGCGGCGTGCGCCGGATCTAGGTGGTATCAATTGCTCCACACGCGCCCGTCCTTCATGTCGAGACCGCCGCCATAGGCGACGTTTCCATCGCGCGACCAGACGCCGGCGCCCAGGCCGTACAGCGACTCGTTGGCGATGGCGATGGCCTCGTCGTAGTCCTTGAACGGCGTCACCGCGACCACCGGCCCGAAAATCTCCTCTTGGAAGATGCGCATCTTGTTGCTACCGGCGAAGATCGTCGGCTCGACGTAGTAGCCCTCTTTGAGCTCGCCGGTGAGCTGCGCGCGAGCCCCGCCGGTCAGGACCTTGGCGCCCTCTTTTTTGCCGATGTCCATGTAGGACAGGATTTTTTCCAGCTGATCGTTGGAGGCCTGCGCGCCGATCATGGTCGTCGGATCGAGCGGGTGGCCCTGCTTGATCTTCTTCGTTCGGGCGACGGCGCGCTCCATGAATTTGTCGTAGATGCTGTGGTGCACCAATGCACGCGACGGGCAGGTGCAGACCTCGCCCTGGTTGAGGGCGAACATGGCAAAGCCTTCGAGCGCCTTGTCGAAGAAGGCGTCGTCCTCGTCCATGACGTCGGCGAAAAAGATGTTCGGGCTCTTGCCGCCGAGCTCGAGCGTCACTGGAATCAGGTTTTCGCTGGCGTACTGCATGATCAAGCGGCCGGTCGTGGTCTCGCCGGTGAACGCCACCTTGGCGATGCGCGGGCTCGACGCCAGCGGCTTGCCGGCCTCGATGCCGAAGCCGTTGACGATATTGAGCACGCCGGGCGGCAACAGGTCGGCGATGAGCTCGGCGAAGGCCAAGATGGTCAGCGGCGTCTGCTCGGCAGGCTTGAGCACGACGGCATTGCCCGCAGCCAGCGCCGGCGCCAGCTTCCACGTCGCCATCAGAAGCGGGAAGTTCCACGGGATGATCTGCGCGACGACGCCGAGTGGCTCGTGAAAATGGTAGGCGACGGTGTCGTTGTCGATCTGCGAAAGCCCGCCCTCTTGACCGCGTAGGGCGCCGGCAAAATAGCGGAAATGGTCGACGGCAAGCGGCAGATCAGCGGCCATCGACTCACGGATCGGCTTGCCATTGTCGAGGGTCTCGTAGAGCGCGAGGCGCTCGAGGTTGGCCTCCATGCGATCGGCGATCTTGTTGAGAATCTGCGCGCGCTCGGCGACCGATGTGCGCCCCCAAGCCGGCGCCGCGGCGTGAGCTGCGTCGAGCGCCTTTTCGACGTCCTCAGCGGTGGAGCGCGGAATCTCGCAGATGGCCTGTCCGCTAATCGGAGTCGGGTTGGAGAAATATTGCCCGCGGGCGGGAGGCACGAATTTGCCGCCGATGAAGTTGCCGTAGCGCGGCTTGATTTCCAGGCGGGTGAGCGCCTCGGCGATGGTCGTCGGGAGTGCCATGTTCGTTCTCCTCGGTTTGGAAAAGGGTCGTCACAGGTGTACACCGACGACCGGCGAACGCAACCGCCGTGGCCGCCCGACGACGCTGCGCCTTGACAGGGTGCGGGGCGCGGTCTACGTCGAAGCGCCATGCGTCTCCTGCTCGCGCTCCGATGCTTCTTTTTGGTGCTCTTCGCCCGACGTTTGCCGTCGGACGCGGTCGCGTTGTTGCCGACCGCGCCAACACCTCTCCTGCCGCCTGCCGCAGCGCCGGTAGTTGTTGTAGATGCGGCGGCCGAGCGCATCGCGGGCGCGGTCTCGCTCTTGGGCCTGCTGCAGCGCGAGGGGCGCCTGCTCGATTTTCTGCAAGAGGAGATCGACGGCTACGGCGACGCGCAGATCGGCGCTGCGGTGCGCGACATCCATCGCGGCTGCAAAAAGGCCCTGGCCGAGCACGCGCCGCTCGTCCCGGTGCTCGATCAGCCGGAGAGCGCGACCGTCCGCGTCGACGCCGGCTTCGATCCGTCGCGCATCCGTTTGGTCGGGCGCGTCGTCGGTGAGCCGCCCTTTACCGGAACGCTCAAACACCACGGCTGGCGCGCCAGCAAGCTTCTTCTGCCGGAAGGAAAATCGGCGGCGCTCTTGATTGCGCCCGCCGAGGTGGAGCTGGCATGAGCACCGCGCGCTATGTCGTCGGCATCGACTTAGGCACCACCAATACGGCGGTCGCTTTTGTCGACACGGCCGCGTCCGATGCCAACGGGTCGCGCGTCGAGCCCCTGCCCATCCTACAAGTCGTGCGGCCCGGCGTCGTCGAAGCGCGCCCGACTTTGCCGTCGTTTCTCTATCTGCCAGCGGCCAGCGAGCTGGCGCCCGAGGCGGTCGCGCTGCCCTGGTCCACGCCGAATGAGACGCCGTTTGTCGTCGGAGAATTTGCCCGTGATCACGGCTGGCGCGTGCCCATTCGATTGGTCTCCTCGGCCAAGTCGTGGCTGTCGAGCGGTGGCGTCGATCGTACGGCGGCGATCTTGCCGTGGCAGGCGCCCGACGAGGTGCCAAAGCTGTCGCCGGTCGACTGCGCCGCACGCTATCTGGAGCACATTCGCGCAGCCTGGGATCATCGCTTCGCGAGCGAGCATGCGCCGCTCGCCGAGCAGGATATTTTTCTGACCGTGCCGGCCTCGTTCGATGCGGTGGCGCGTGAGCTGACTGTGCTGGCCGCGCATCAGGCGGGTTTGCCACACGTGACGCTACTCGAAGAGCCGCAAGCCGCGTTCTACGCGTGGCTCGGACAAAAGAGCGACGGCTGGCGCACGGAGCTGGCGTCGGGTGACGTGGTGCTGGTGTGCGATGTGGGCGGCGGCACCACCGATTTTTCGTTGATCGCGGTCACCGACGTCGACGGCAATTTGCAGCTGGAGCGAGTCGCGGTCGGCGACCACATCTTGCTCGGCGGGGACAACATGGATCTGGCGCTGGCCCACGCTGTGCGCGCTCGCCTCGACGCCGCCGGCACCAAGCTCGACGGCTGGCAGTTCGCGTCGCTGGCACACGCGTGTCGCCGCGCCAAGGAGGCGCTGTTCGCCGACGCCGATCTGGCCGACGCCCCGGTCGTCGTGCTGGGGCGATCGAGCCGGGTGATCGGCGGCTCGGTCAACACGACGCTGTCGCGCGATGAGCTGACCCAGATCGTGGGCGAGGGATTTTTCCCCACGGCGAGCATCGGCGAGCGCCCAGCTCGGGCGCGGCGCATCGGCCTGCGTGAGCTCGGCTTGTCCTACGCCAGCGACGCGGCAATCACGCGCCATCTGGCGGCCTTCGTCGGTGCGCATCGGCCGGCGACGGCGGTGCTGTTCAACGGCGGCGTCATGAAGGCGCGGCCGCTGACCCGGCGGATCACCGAGGCGCTCGACGGCTGGTCGACCTCGCCCGACGACGATCTGAAGCTTTTGACCAGCTACGACCTCGATCTCGCGGTCGCGCACGGCGCGGCCTACTACGGCCTGGTGCGACGCGGCCGGGGGATTCGCATCCGCGGTGGCACCGCCCGTGCCTACTACGTTGGCATCGAGAGCGCGGCGCCCGCGGTCCCGGGCATGTCGCCGCCACTCAAGGCGCTGTGCGTCGCGCCGCGCGGCATGGAAGAGGGCACCGAGGTGACGCTCGACGGGCGCGAGCTCGGCATGGTGCTCGGCGAGCCGGCCGAGTTTCGCTTCCTGGCGTCGTCGACGCGGCAGGATGATCAGGCGGGCGTACTCCTCGATGGGGTCGACGATCTGGAGGAGCTCTCGCCGGTGGCCGCGGTGCTCGGCGATCCCGCGTCGCCCGATGCGGGGCAGGTGATTCCGGTGACGTTGCGCTCCAAGGTGACGGAGATCGGGACGCTGGAGCTGTGGTGCGTGGCGCGCGGCGGCGACCACCACAGCGGCGATCAGCGCTGGAAGCTCGAATACAATGTTCGCGACATAAAGCAATAAAGCCTCTAAGGCTAATAATACGCTATGGCCCAGTACGTCGTCGGCATCGATCTCGGCACCACCAACTCCGCACTGGCGCACGCCGCGCTAGACGGGGGGGCGATCACCTTCGATCCGATCGCGCAGCTGATCGCCCCCGGCGAAGTGCTGCCCCGCCCGACGCTTCCGTCGTTTCTCTATCTCGCCGGCGCCCACGAACTTCCCGAAGGCAGCACGCGCCTGCCCTGGTCACCCGCCGCCGCAACGACGAGCCCGACCATTGCCGGCGAGTTGGCGCGCAGCCAGGGTGCACTGGTGCCGGCGCGCTTGGTGTCGTCGGCTAAAAGCTGGCTGTGCCACGCGCGGGTCGATCGGCTGGGCGCGATCTTGCCGTGGGGCGGGAACGGCGGTGGCGGCGAAGGCGAGCCCGCGACCACGACCGAAGTGCTACGAAAGATTTCGCCGGTCGACGCGTCGGCCCACTATCTGGCGCACCTGGCCGGGGCCTGGCGCGCCTCCCGCGGCTGTGAGCTCGGCGAGCAAGAGGTCGTGGTCGGAGTTCCTGCGTCGTTCGATGAGGTCGCGCGCGAGCTGACCTTGCGAGCCGCGGCTCAGGTCGGGCTCCGGCCGACGCTGCTCGAGGAGCCGCAGGCCGCATTTTACGCCTGGCTGGCCGACCATCCCGAGGGTCTGGCAGAGGGCGAGACCGTACTGGTCTTCGACGTCGGCGGCGGGACCACCGATTTTTCGCTGATCTCCGTCGCGCGCGATGCCGACAGCGGCGAGCCGCGCTACGTCCGGACCGCGGTCGGCGATCATCTGCTTTTAGGCGGCGACAACATGGATCTGGCGCTCGCCCGTCGCGTCGAAGGCCGCGTCGCGCGCGGCGGCCGCCTGGACACGCACAGCTTTTCGGCGCTGGTGCAGGCCTGCCGCACCGCCAAAGAGCGGCTGCTCTCCCTGGGCGATGAAAAAGCGACTTGGACGATCAGCATCGCGGGCCGCGGCTCAAAGCTGATCGGCGGCGCGCTGCGCGACGAGCTGCGCAAAGAAGAGGTCGAAGAGCTGGTGCTCGACGGTTTTTTCCCGCGCGTCGGTCTCGATGCTGCACCGCAAAAAAATGTCCGCAGCGCGATCCAAGAGTTCGGCCTGCCCTACGCTTCGGACCCGGCAATCACCCGTCACGCCGCGCAGTTTTTGCAAGCTCACGGCGCGCGTCCGACGGCGGTGCTGTGGAACGGCGGCGTGCTCAAATCGGCGGCCATCCGACAGCGCATCCTTGACGTGCTCACTTCGTGGCTCGGTGCCGCGCCGCGCGTCCTACAAAACGCCGACCCGGATCTAGCCGTTGCACGTGGCGCCGCTTACTACGGGCTGACGCGACACGGCCTGGGCCGACGCATCGGCGGAGGCGCGGCGCGCGCCTACTACATCGCGATCGACACGCAGGCGGTGCGCCCGGGCGAGCTGACCGCGCTGTGTGTGCTGCCGCGCGGCGCCGAGGGCGGTACCACCGTAGAGCTCAAGGCGCACGCGCTCGAGCTTCTGACCAATCGGCCGGTGCGCTTCCGGGTTTTTTCGTCGGCCGCCGCGGCGCAAGAAGAGGATCGCGCCGGGCAGCTCTATACCGTGGCCAACGATGCGCTCAGCGAGCTGCCGCCGCTCTACACCGTGCTGCGTTTCCTGCGCGCCTCGCAGGACACGGCGCTGGCCGTCTATCTGGTCGCGCGCTTGACCGAGCTCGGCACGCTGGAGCTCGAGTGCGTGGCACGTGCCACCGGCAACGAGCGCGATCGCTGGAAGCTCGCCTTCGACCTGCGCGCCGGTGAGCAAGCCACCGATGCAAACGCGACTTCCAGCAGCGACGATAACGCGGTGCTGCCGGCGCGCATGGACGAAGCGATCGCGGCGCTGCAGGCGACCTGGAGTAAAGAGGGCACCGGCGACCCCAACGCGATCATGAAGTCACTCAGTGCCATTCTGGGCCCGCGCGATCGCTGGCCGGTGCCGGTGCTGCGCGCGCTGTGGGAGCCCTTGCGCGAGCTGCGCGGCGGGCGCGGCAAATCGGCGACGCACGAAGCGCGCTGGCTCAACCTGGTCGGCTACACGCTCCGTCCCGGCTTCGGCTATCCGCTC
>JBBQIO010000036.1:0-12090 GCA_038325015.1 Polyangia bacterium | reverse complement strand
AGGCCATGGCGCCCGATATCTTGGTCGTGCGCCATTCGTCGTCGGGAGCGGCGCTGCTCTTGTCCAAGCAGCTCGACTGCGCGGTGGTCAACGCCGGCGACGGCGCCCACGAGCACCCGACGCAGGCGCTGCTCGACCTTCTGACCATCCGGCGCCACAAGGGCAAGCTCGACGGGCTAACCGTGACCATCGTCGGCGACATCGCGCACTCGCGCGTCGCGCGCTCCGACACCTGGGCGCTGCGCACGATGGGCGCCAAGGTGAGGCTGGCCGGGCCGCGCACGATGCTGCCGCTCGGCGTTGACACGTTCGGGGCCGAGGTATTCGACCGTATCGAGCCGGCGGTCGAAGGCGCCGACGTGGTCATCATGCTGCGCATCCAAAAGGAGCGGCTCGGCGGAGCCAGCCTGTTTCCCAACACGCGCGAGTACAGCCGCTACTTCGGGCTCGGCCGACGCGTGCTCGAGCTCCTGTCGCCCGATGCGATCATCATGCATCCCGGGCCGGTCAACCGCGGCGTCGAGCTCGATCCCGACATCGCCGACGGGCCGCGCTCGGTGGTGCTCGAGCAGGTGACGATGGGCGTCGCGGTGCGCATGGCGGTCCTCTATCTGTTGGGCGGCGGCGCGACACAGCCGCTCGACGACGCGTGACCATGGCCGAGATGCACGACGCGGGTCCTGAAGAGGCGGCACTTTGGCGCCACGTCCGCAAGCGCTCGCTCAGCGTCTTCTTTGCGCACGGCTATCACGAGGCACGCCCCGCGATCATCGAGCGACGTGCATTGCTGGTCCAGGCCGGCGTGACCGACATGGTCGTGCTCGACGAAGAGCACGCGCTGCGACCGGACCCGCAATTCTCGCTCGCCCGCCTGATCGTCGCGCAGCCGGCGCCGGACCATGGGCTGCGACTGCGGCCGCGCTGGGTCACCGCCGGCACCGTCTTCGACCCGCGCCCGTTCGGCGACGGGCACGAGCGGGCCTGGCAATCGGTTGCCGGGCTGGTCGTCGGCAGCATTGATCCGACCGCCGACGCCGAGTGCGCCGCGCTCCTGCATGCGCTGGCCAAGGACCTCGACTTGGTGGCGCCGCACGTCGCCGTTTCCACGCTGGGATCAGACGAAGACCTCGATGGATATCGCCGCGTCGTTGGTGAGCTGCTGGCGCTGCGCTGTGAGCGCTGCGTCGGGTCGAGTGAGCCGCTCGCTTTTTTGCACTGCGAGGACGATGGCTGCCGCGAGCTGACGCGGGCTGCGCCGCCCTATCGCGGCTTTCTCGGCATCGAGGCGCAGAAGCGCCACGAGTCGGTGCTGGCCACGTTGGAGGCCAGCGGCTTTCCGGCCAACGACGATCCCAATCTGATCTTCGGTAGCGGTCGCTACCGCGGCACGCTGTTCGAGCTGCGTGCCCAGAACCGACAGGGACGCACCATCCATGTCGCGCGCGGCGGGCGGCGGGATGCGCTGCTGCAGCGGATCGGCGGTCCGTCGCTGCCCGCGCTCGGCGTCACGCTCGGTGTGGCGCTAACCGCCAGCTGCGTAGCCGGCGACGGACAGGGTTACGAATCGGCATGTGAGGTCCTATTCGCGACGCGCGGCGCCGCGGCACGGGCTTGGGCGCTGGCCGCAGCCTCGGCCGGACGGGCGCTCGGCTTTCGCACCGATGTCGAGCTCCGCGACTTGGCGCTCGAGGAGCAGATCGATCGCGCCAAACGGCTGCACGCGCGGGTCGTGGTCGTGGCCTCCGAGCGCGACCGCAAGCAGGGACGTGTGGCAGTGCGCGACATGCGCTCGGCCGAGACGCGCACCGTTGCCGAGGAGCAGCTTCCGATCGAGCTCAAGCGCCTATTGCGCTGACGGCCGACGGCGGCGAACGATCAAGAGAATGGCCAGCCCACCCAGCACGCCGCCCGCCAGTCCAGCCAGCCGTCCGGTGCGCCCGGATAGCGGCAGCGTTCGACGGTCGACTAAAGGTGGCCCCCACGAGGCCGCCGCCGGCTCGGCGCCGAAGCGCGTGACCTCGAGCGGCGGCAGCCGCGGATCGATGGGCATCGCGGCGACTTCGACGTCATCGCCGCGAATATCGACGCGCAGATAGTGATGCTCCGCGCGATAGGTACGGCGCGCCGCGATGTCGAACGGTGCGCAGCCGGACTGCTCATCGTACAGCTCGGCCCCGCCGCCGCCTGAGACGAAGTAGCGCACGCCGTTGCGCTCGAGCCGCTCATACGCGTGGTTGTGGCCGGCGAAGACCGCGCGCACCGAGAAACGCTCGAAGAGTGCCACCCAGTCGGCTTGGCGCACCGCTGCGCCGCAATGGCCCCCGACAGAAAACGGCGGCTGATGGACGACGACGAACACATGGCGCGCGTGGTCGGTCGCCGCGGCCGACAGTCGCTGCGCGAGCCAAGCCGTCTGCTCGGCGTAGTCCCCGTTGCCGTCGAGCACGATGAACACCAGTCCGCCAACGCGCCGCTCGTAGTAAAAGCGGCCCGAGGCCGGGCGCGGCGTCGGCATGGGCAAATAGCGCCGCAGGTGCTCGCCAGTCGGATCGCGATAGAGCTCGTGGTTGCCGACCGTGAACAGCACCGGCACGCGTGACAAAAGCGGCCCCTCGACATCGAGGAACTGACGCCAGCCCGGCTCGTCGTCGCCTGCCGGCACCACGTCGCCCGTCTCGACGGCCAGGTCGGGGGCCTCGTCGACCATGCGCGCGATGACCTGCCGTTCGATGTCCACGCCGTCCCGCGTGTCGCCGTAGACGACGAAGCGGAAGGGGTCGCGCCCGCTCAGCGCATCCAGGGGCACCGCCGCCGACGCGACCGCCGGCAGGAGTAGCAGTGCGATTCCCAGCCCCAGGAGCTGGCCACCGCTCACTTGCCGCGTCGGGTCGCGATCGCCAGCCGCCGCAGGCCCGCCGACTTGGCCAGCTCCATCACCGCGACGACGCGACCATAGTGCGACGCCTCATCGCCCTGCACCACGACCTGCGTCTCCGGGTCACGCTTGAAGGCGTCGGCGAAGGTCTTGGCCAGCGTGTCGGCGCTGACCTCTTTGCCATCGAGCACCATCTTGCCCTCGGTGGTGATGGCTACGGTCAGATCGTGCTTGCCGGCGGCGATCTCTTTGGTCGCGCCACGCGGCAAGTTGACCCGCACGCCGGCGCGCGCGCCGTCAGTCGCCATCACCGACGAGGTGACCATAAAAATGATCAGCAGCACCAAGAAGATGTCGGTCAACGGCGTGATGTTGATCTCGGCAAAGATGGCCTCGTCGCCGCCCTCATCGCCGTTGCCGCTTTTGGGTCCGTGCATCGCCATCGGCGCGCTTACTCTTTGGCGGCCGGGGTCGCGGATGCCGGCGCAGCCGCAGGCGTCGCGCTCGGCGTGACCGCCGATTCGACCAGCAGCTCGACGAATTCCTCGGTCATGAGTCGCAGGTCGAGCGCGATGCGCGTCAGCCGCGCCATGAAATAGTTGTAGATGCCCATCGCCTCGATGGCCACGAGGATGCCAGCCGCGGTGGTCACCAGAGCTTCGGCGATGCCCGGACCGACGACGTCGATGCCGGCCTGATGGGTCGCGCCGATCTGATCGAACGCGCGCAGGATGCCCCAGACGGTGCCGAAAAGCCCGATGAACGGCGACAGCGAGCCGATGGTGCCGAGCGTCCACATCTGCCCCTTGAGGGTCAGGGCGACGCGCTGTCGCTCGCGATCCACCGCCGCAGCGACCGCCTCTTTGCTGGAGCGACCGTGGCGCTCGAATCCGACCAAGAAAATCTCCGCGGTCAGCGACGTCGATCGCTCGCACGCGGCGCGCGCATCGGCGGTGGCGCCACGATAGAGGCAGCGCTTGACGGTCTCGGCGAGCGTGCGCGAACGATCCAAAAAGCGCCACAGCGCGATGGTCCGCTCGGCGGCGATGGCAAGCACCAGCACCGATAGCGACAAAATAACGGCGAGCGTGACGCCGCCGGCCCGGAGGGTTTCGGTAAGTCCGTGGAGATTCATTAACTTCCCGCCTCTATAGCCTTGCCCCACTCGCCGGGCAAGCAACGATCATTTCGATCAAAAACGCTTGCGCAAGAGGAAGCTGACGGCGTCCTTGGCGCAGTGCGCGCAATAGCCAAACCGCGCCGTCAAATTGCCGATCGTGACCTCAACACGCTCGAACGACTCCTTTTCCAGCATCGTCTGGCTGCGCTCTTTGCCCTCGGCCAGGTAGACCAAGAGGTCCTCGTTGGTCTTTTTGAGAAGCTTCTTTTGCTCGACGAAATAAGACTCGCGCAGGAGCTGTAGCTGACGCCCAAAGAGCGTGCCCAGATCGAGCTTCTGGCCGGGATGCTCGATCGACCAGGCGCCGATCTGCGCGATCACCTCACGGCGGTGCTCGTCGCGCTTGGCCGCTTGAACGCTCAGCGTGCGCTCGACCTCGCTCATCAGCTCCTCGTCGGGATCGTCGAGCCGGCCGGTCGACGGATTGCGCAGCCGCTCCTTTTTGGTCCAGTGCGAGACGTTGGCGATGTAGCGCGCCAACAGGTCGCCGTAGCGCTTCTCTTCGACCAGGCCCACCGACGAGCGCACCTCATCCTCGATCAGGTCGGCCAGACGCCCCTGCACGACACCGACGAATTTTTTGTTCTCGTGGTAGCCGCCCGGCAGCGGCTCCTGCTTCAAGAATTCGTAGACGCTGACGTTCTTGATCAGCTCCTCGATCTCGTCGAGCACGCCGAACGGCGACAGGCAGTGCCAGCGCGAATTCTGCGCCGCGTTGAGCACCAGCGTGCGCATCTCGCGCGGGCTCGCCCCGGTGCGCCCCTCGTAGTTGGGGTAGGCGTCCGACTCGTTGAAGATCTTGTCGATATTGGAGACGAGCTCTTTACACTGGTCGGCCGAAAGGCCGGCCGGCACGATGCCGCGGCTGTAAAGCTCGGCCTTGTCGAGCGGCGCCAGCTTGCCGACCAGCTCGCTCAGCGGCTTGCCATATTTTTCCGGCAGCGGCTTGCGCATGCGGGTCAAGACGGCCCACAGCGCGGCCACGTAGGCCGTGTGCGGCGCGATGTGCTTGTCCACGCTGGTCGGCGAGACCTGCTCTTCGTAGATCTTCTGCTCGTCGAGGTAGTCGAGCAGGTACGGCATGCGCAGAAGCTCGAGGCGCCCTTTGAAGGACTGAAACTCGGGGATCTCCTTGAACACCGCCAGATGCGACTCGTTCGACGCGCCGATGAAGATGGTGTCGAGGTGCAAGATGGTGTTTTCCAAATGCACCGAGCCGTGCTCGACGGTGCCAAGCAGATATTTGTAGGCTTCGAGCGGGCGCTTGAGCAGGTCGGCGTATTCGATCATGCCGCGGTTGGCGTCGACCAGCTCGCCCCCATACTCGTACAGCGACAGCGCCTGCAGCGCCGAGGGCAGCGCGGTGAACGAACGGCTCATGGTGAGCTGCCGCGCGTGGGCATCGACGGCCAGCTGCGGCTCGACGGTGACGGCAGCGGCTCGGTAACGCCGCGACAGGTAAAAGCGCTCGACCTGAACGTGGCGTAGCACCTTGGCGTAGTCGCCCTTGTAGGCCGCGAGCAGCGCCTCGAACACCTGCTTGTTCTTGGGGCTGAGATCGCCGAAGCGCAAATAGTCAGAGAGCGTGAAGGTCGACTTGGCGGCGCCCAGCCGCTCGTCGAGCAACTCCTGACGCTGCTTGAGCGGCAAGAGCAAGAGTGGATGGTCGCGCACCTCGTCGCCGATGCGCGCATCGACCAGCTCGTCGTCGAGCAGCGCGAAGCTGCCGCCGGCCGCGGCCGCCGCCGCCGCGATGTCGCCGGAAAAGCCAATCCCGCCGCGGGTCAGCTTCTGCGACGGGAAGATCCAGTTGATCTTGTAAATCGCCCCCTCGTCGAGCGCCGAATAATGTTCGAGCGCCCGCATCAGACAGGAGACCAGGGTCGACTTGGCCGAGCCGTTCGGCCCGTGCAACAGGATCAGCTTGTTGATCGCGCCTTCGCGCACGAAGTTGCAGATGATGCGATAGACGCGCCCCTGGACCTCCTCTTGACCGATCAGGCGATCGCGTCCGCCGTCGAATGGGACATCGAAGAGCCGATGGCGTGTCAGGGTGCCGCGCGGACTCTTGACCTCGACGGTGCCGAAGTAGTCGAACACGTCTTTGAGGTATTGCGCCGCCGAGCGCGCGTGGCGTTCGGGTTTGCGCAGCGCCTCGGCGAGGTAGGTCTCGAACGACATGACGCGCCGATTGCGGTCATAGGCGCTCTGAATCGCGCGGCCAATGCCCTCGACGGTGTCCTTGCCGAGATCGGCTTCGCTCGGCGCGGGGTTTGGCGGATCGGTCGCCATGGCCGGCCGCTCAGCGCACGTCGACCGTAAAGTGGATCGACTCGCGCTTGGGGTCGCACGTATTTGTGCTGCACACGGCGAATTTCAGCTCGCCGGCAAACACTTTCGATCCGGCCTCGGCGGCGACGAACGCGACCTCGAAATCGGCGCCCGTCTCGCCCATCTTGACGGCGTCCTTGGCGGTCTGTTTGCCATGCTCGACGGTTACGCCGGCGGGCGCCGTCACCGTCACGACGGTGGGAAACTCCTGGTTGAAGTGAAAGCCGGTGCCTGGCTTGATGTGAATCTTGGCTACTGCGCGCTCGGATTTCTTCGCGGTCGGCGTGTCGATCGACACGTGAAACGGAGCCTCGACCACCGGGGCGGCCTCGCAGATGCCGATGGCCGCTCCGCCGGCGCGCGCGGGCATGCCGATCCCGGCGAGCAGCAACGCCGTCAATCCGAACCCCGACATGACCCATTTGGACATCCGATCCTCCTGTCCTCTTCCGGCTTGGCGACCCATTAAGGTCAATTACGAACGGCAGCCCTTCCAAGGTTACGAGCCGCAGTGATAAAGTGGGAGCAGACCTGATCTAAGCATGCCACGCGCGACACAGCTAGGGCGTTATCAGCTCCTCGACCGCATCGCGTTCGGCGGCATGGCCGAGATCTATCGCGCCAAGACGTTCGATCAGCGCGGCCAGGCCCACATGGTCGCGGTCAAACGGGTGCTGGCCCACCTGACCGACGACGACGACTTCGTCAAAATGCTGATCGACGAGGCCAAGGTGTCGGCCACGCTGCGTCACGCCAACATCGCTCGCCTGTACGAGTTCGTGCAGTCGGACGAGGCCTATTTTTTGGCCATGGAATGGGTCGACGGCAAGGACGTGCGCGCGATCTTGGAGCGGCACCGGCTGACGCGCGCGCCCATCCCGGTCGAGCACGTGGCGTGGGTCATCCTGGAGGCGGCGTCGGGGCTGGCCGCGGCGCACGCGCAAAAGGACAGCGACGGCAGCGGGCTTCAAATCGTGCACCGCGATGTGTCGCCCTCGAATCTTTTGTGCGCCTATTCGGGCGAGGTCAAGCTGTGCGACTTCGGCATCGCAAAAGCGACCACCACGCGCGTGCAGACCCGCACCGGGGTCATCAAAGGCAAGGTCAAGTACATGAGCCCCGAGCAGGCGCTCGGACGCAAGCTGGACAGCCGCTCGGACCTGTTTTCGCTGGGCAGCGTGGCCTACGAGATGCTGACCTTGCGCGCGCCGTTCGTCGCGCGCACCGAGGTTGAGCTGATCTTTGCGGTGCGCGACG
Source organism: Polyangia bacterium (assembly GCA_038325015.1). Classification (GTDB taxonomy): domain Bacteria; phylum Myxococcota_A; class Polyangia; order Palsa-1104; family Palsa-1104; genus JBBQIO01. Next base: position 4,447 of record JBBQIO010000036.1, on the reverse strand, counting down.
CCAAGCGGCCGGCGATCCACGAGCTCGCCGATGTGCCCGAGGAGCTGGAGCGAATTGTCGACCGGCTGATGTCGCGGTCGCGCAGCCAGCGATTTCAAAGCGGCGACGAGGTGGCGGCGGCGCTGCGCACGTTTCTCGACGACTATCGGCAAGGCTATCTTCGGTCGCACATCAGCCGTTTCATGCGTCCGCAATTTGCCGAGGAAATCGAACCCGAGCATCGCGTGCTCGAAGATTACGTACTCGAAGAGGCCGACGCGCAGAACGTCGGCACCAACCTCATCGCCGACGCGCTCGGCGGTGATGCGCCGTACAAGCGTTTTTTCGCCAGCGCGACGATGCGCGAAAAGGCGCGGGCGCAAAAGGGCGATTCGAAAAGAAATGCCAAGCCCCCGGCCGATGCGGCGCTGCACGTCGAGGCGACGCGCATTTTCGATGCCGCGGAGCTGCAAGCGCGCAGCGCGCGCGGGCGCAGTGTGCCGGACGCCAACGAATCGACGCGCCTGTTTGGGCGCGACATCCCCAAGCCGAGCTCGGGTAAAAAGCGCGGTGCGTCCGCGTTGCCGGAGCCTCCGGCCCGCGCACCGCTGCCAGCGCTTCACGAAGAGCGCACGCGGCTCTTCGACCACGACGATGACGAGCTACTCCTCGACGAGTCCGACATCTTGACCGAGGACGTCGACCATTCGAGCCATCGCAAACGGCGCTAGCGTGGGCGTCGGAGCTCGACGCTGCTCTCCTCGTCGCGTCGGACTTCAACCTCGCTGTCGATTGCCCCGCTGCGCACATGCACCTTGCCTGTAGGAACACCTTCGAGCCGGAAGCGTCCATCGTGATCGGTGCGACCGTGGCGCTCGCCCGCTTGCACGTCGACATCGCTAACGGGCTGACCGTCGTCGCTGATGACCAAGCCGGTGACGATGCCGCCCCGTTCCAGGCGCAGGTCGACGTCGCGCAGCGTGACTTCGGCGGCGTGAGAGCCGGCGGGAAGCTCGACCGTTTGCCGCACGTCGACCCAGCCGGGCGCGGTCGCGTGCAGCGTCGCGTGGCCAGGCAAGAGGCCGGTCGACGAAAAGCGGCCGCGCACAAGCCGCAGCTCGACCGGTGCGCCGCTCCCGATCAGCTCGAGGCGCGCCCCAGGTGGCACATCGCCGGTGCGGTCGTCGCGTACGGTTCCATCGATGCCGGCGCCCCAGCGCAGCTCCAGGCGCGCGTCGGACTCGTCGGGCAGGGTGGCCAAGAGCGGCGCGAAGCCGGCGTGCGTGACATGGACGCTGTAGGGCGGCGCGCCGAGGCCGGGGACGGCAAAATGGCCGTCGCGATCGGTGACCGCGCGCGCATCCTCGGTGACCACCACCTCGGCGCCGGCGACCGGGTAGCCTTTTTCATCGACCACGGCACCGGCGAGCCGATGATCTGCGCGCTCGAGTCGAATGGTCAGAGTCGGCTCCGACGAGATCGTCACCCGCCCCGGTCGATAGCCGGCGCGACGCACCTCCAGACTCTGGCCGGGCAGCACATGGTGCAGCACGAAATGGCCGGCGCGATCGCTGCGGGTCGAGGAGCCGTCGAGGAGCGCCACGTCGGAGCCGTCGAGCGGATTGTCGTCGGCGTCGCGCACATTGCCGTCGAGATCACTGCCCAAAAGGAGCGTGAGCTCGACCGTCGTGCGCTCGCCCGGACGGATTACGATCTGCGCCGTCACCGAGGCAAACTGCGGATGAACCGCCTGAACCGTCACCGCACCGACCACCACGCGCGCCACCGAAAAGTGGCCATGGTCATCGGTGAGGAGCGGCGTTTCCCCGACCGCTGTGGTGATCGACGGCGGGGTCGTAATGGGCGGAAACGGCACGCTGCCGATGAGCACGCCGAGCTCCCCAGACGGTCGGACGCGCGGATCCAACGCGCCGCCGCCGCCGCCCATCATTGATGAGGCCGAGGCCGAGCCGCCCTCCGCCGTCGCCAGCGCCAGGCGCGCATTGGCCACCGGCCGGCCTTGCTCATCGCGGACGGTCCCAGACAGCGCGCCGGCGGCAATCATCGCGAAGTGCAGCTTGGGGGGATGTGCCGGTACGGCCTGTGTCAAAGGCCAGTAAAGGTCGGCCTCGACCGTGATCGTGCCGGGCTCCGCGGGGACCTGTACGGTGAACTGTCCGTGCACATCGCTGACGGCCGCGATCTCGACGTCGCAGCCAGCGGGTCGCCATACCAACGACGCCGCCCCGATCGGATGACGCGAGCCATCGCTGATCTCACCGGCCAGCGCGACCGCGGGAGACCAGGTAAGGTCGGTCGGATTCGGCAGGCCACCGTCGGCCGCGGTGCCCTCGGCGGCGGCCACACAGCGGAGCGCCTGCCAGCGACGGTCGGCGCTGTACGCATAGAGCGCAAACGGGCCGGGCGCGATGGCGAATGCAAAGCCGCCGTCGGCGTCGAGCGGCTGGCTCTGTCGCACTCCGTTCTGATGGATGTCGATGGTGCGCTCGCCCGCGACGCCAGTAGCGGCGGCGATGCGGCCAAAGATGTGCGTGCGATCGCGTTCGATGGCCGCGTCCACCGGCACACCCGCGTCATGCGCCAACGAGCGCGGCGGCGGCCGCAGCCAACGGGAGGCCAACACTTGCAACGCGACCACAGCCACCACCACCCCGATGGCCCCGATGGCCAGCAGCCATTTGGTTCGGCTCAGTCCGATGTGCCTCTTTGCTGGCCCGCTGTCGCTCATCGCTTCGCCATTGAGCTATTGCATGCCTGGAACGGCAATGGTATGAGCCGTCCCTCGTTTTTACGGAGCCCCGTCATGGCCAATACATGTGATCTGTGCAGCAAGGGACGACTGGTCGGTAACAAGGTCAGCCACTCGAACATCAAGACCAAGCGCGTTCAGCGCCCGAATCTACACCGCGTGCGCGCCGTCGTCGACGGCACCCGAACGCGTCTGCGCGTATGCACCCGCTGCCTGCGCTCGGGCCACGTCACCAAAGTGGCGTAGCACTTCGCACCATGTCGCTCTTCGGCAATCAGCAGGAAGCCAACTTCAAGTCGTGCGAGCAGATGGTCATCTCGCTCTTGACCGCGCGCGGGTTGAACGTCGCCGAGAGCCGAATCGTCAGCGAGTTGGGGCCGGCGTGGGAGCGGCAGCACGGCTCAGCAGACATCTACATTTTTCTCAGCCCGGGCGACGCCGGCGAAAACTACATTCAGGTCGTCTCGCCGGTGATGCTGCCGACGGCCGAATCGTTGGCGCGGCCCGAGCTGTTGCGTCGCCTGTTGGAGCTCAATGCGACTGAGCTGACCGGCGCGGCCTTTGGGCTGCGCGAGGACGAGGTCGTGCTCACCACCGATCGCTCCACCGCCGGGCTCGACCGCGTCGAGCTCGACGAGATGATCCGCCGGATCGCGGAATACGCCGACCACTACGACGACCTCTTGACGGTCGAGTTCGGCGGCGCGCGACACTCCGACCTGTAGCGCCGCTCTGATCGATCTGGTCTGATCTGGTCGCTCAGAGGATTGCGGCCTCGGCCCTCGCTCGCATCATGTCTTGCCCTAGCGCCATGATGATTCTGGGGTCGGTGAACAGGTTCAGCTTCGGCGCCAGCAGCTTGGCGTAGCGGTCGAAGTACAAGAGCTGCTTGGTCACCAGCACGAACTCGCGCGGCAACCGCATCTTGTGCTTGATGGCGACGCGCAAAATATCCGGCAGCATCTCGCCATATTTGATTTCGCCGAATGAAAGTTTGAGTAGCGGCGCGTAGGCGCGCTCCAGGTCGGCAGACAGGAGGGCCCGGTCCACGTCGGGCGGCACCGAGCCCATCTCGGCCAAGACGCGCACCATGCTCGAATAGTCGCCGGTCGCGAACGACACCAGGTACTCCGTCAAAATGAGCCGCGTCTTGGCGTCGAACCGCCCGATGATGCCGAAATCGAGAAAGCCGAGCGAGTCGTCGTCGAGCAGCATCAGGTTGCCGGCGTGCACATCGCCGTGAAAAAAGCCGTACAGGATGAGGCACTGAAACCAGGCACGCAGGCCGGTGACCAGCCGCTCCTCGGGATCGATCGCGCGCGTCGAGATCACCGCCACGTCGTCGACACGAACGCCGGAGAAGCGCTCCATCGTCAGCATCCGGCGGGTGGTGCGCGAATGATCGACGACCGGGGCGCGCACATCGGCGTGCCCCTCCTTTTTCATGATCACGTTGAACTCGTCGAGGTTGGCCGCCTCGCGCAAAAAATCGAGCTCCTCGATGATGGTCGCCGAAAAATCGTCGACGATACCGACCGGATTGGCCAGCTCTCCGGTGGGCAGCTGTGCCAGGAGCGACGCGCCGAGCCGCAAAATGCGCACGTCGGCCGAGACGCGGCGCTCGATGTTTGGGCGCTGCACCTTGATGACCACGTCGCGACCGTCGCTGGTGCGGGCACCGTGAACCTGGGCAATCGA
>JBBQIO010000035.1:0-12290 GCA_038325015.1 Polyangia bacterium | reverse complement strand
GAAAGCCGAATAGTCCGATCATTTCGATCGGTTATGAAATTGTTCGTCGAAGAAGTTGCGAGGGAGTGCGCCGGCGTGATCTACCATACCCATGCGCGATTTCATGAATACCGCCGCTCAGCAGCGGCTCCATGGATACTTCGACGATATGGGTGAGGTGTTGGGTAATAAGAAACGGCGCGAGTCGTTTGCGATCTACGCCATGGGGTTACTCGGTGATGGCGAGCGCAAGAGCTTCGAGCCGATGGCGTGCAAGGCCTGTCCAGATCCCAAAGCGGCCGATGCCGCGCACCAGCGACTCCAGCATTTCGCAACCGATTCCCCGTGGAGCGATCATCACGTTCGGCGAGCTGCGACAAGGTATGCGCTGGATGCGATGACCGAACGAGAACCCGTCGAAGCGTGGATTACCGACGACACGGGATTTCTCAAGCAAGGAACACATTCCGTTGGCGTTCAGCGCCAGTACACGGGCTCGGCCGGCAAGATCGCCAATTGCCAAATTGGCGTCAGCTTGAGCGTCGCGACGAGAACGGAGCACGTCCCGATCGACTTCGAGCTCTATTTGCCCAAGTCGTGGACGGACCATCCGGAGCGAATGCGGGAGGCGCGGGTTCCCGAAGGAGTCGGCTTTCAAACCAAGCCCGAGCTGGCATTGGGAATGATTCAGCGTGCCGTCAACGACGGTATTCCCAAAGGTGTTGTTCTCGGCGATAGCGCCTACGGTACCTCGAAAGCTTTTCGTCGCGGAGTGAGGGAACTGGATCTCCATTACGCGCTGGGTGTCGATCCCAAAACAAGCGTGTTGCTAATGAATCAGAGGGAAGATGTTCGGGGTCCGGTGCTCAGCGTCCGCGACCTTGCATTCCTGATTCGGGACCGCGGTGGATTTCGTCGTTGCACTTGGCGAAAAGGAACGAAGGACGATCTCACCGCGAAATTCGCGCTCCGACGGGTCGTGATCGCCGAAGACGGCCAGATCCCCCCCGACGAGCGCGAGCCGCTGTGGCTGCTGATTGAATGGCGCGACGGCGAAAACACGCCCGCAAATTATTTTCTTTCATCGCTGAATACCCGACGTACCAAGAAGCAGCTCATTCGAATCGTCATGCAGCGCTGGCGCACCGAGCGCGTGTATCAAGACCTCAAGGGCGAGCTCGGGCTCGATCACTTCGAGGGACGCCGGTTTCCTGGCTGGCATCATCACATCTCGGTCGCCCTCAGCTGCTACGCGTTCATCATCGCTGAACGTGTGCGGCGTTTTTCCCCCTCGGCCGGAAGGTCGCCTCAAGCCGACTCGCTCCAACTCTCGGCCTGAACGTCATTTTCCCGACAGCTTCATCACTGCACGTCTTGCGATTGCCCGGGTCATTGCAACCTGGCTGCCGCGATGCCCCGCATGCCACCGAACCGCAGTTGACGACCGCTGCTCGCCTCACCAGCGGGGCCACTCAACACAGTAGTGCTAAATGGGCTGTTTGTGCCATTCTTTCGCGCCTCGAATGCCGCCTCGGCGCACCGCGGCGGACTGGGATTGGGGCTGCACATCAGCAACGACATCGTGAAGCAGCACGGCGGCACCCTAGGCGCTCAAGCGTCGCTCGGCGAGGGTTCGACCTTTACCGTTACGCTTCCTGTGGCGGCGAGGGACTAGTTTTGCGGGGCCGGAGCGGCTGCGGCGGGCTGCGGATGGCGGCGACCGCGGTAGACGTAGTCGAGAGAGAACTGCCCCGCGATATCGACCGGAACCGCGAGCTCGGCGACGTTTTGCAGGACCCCGCTGAGTCGCTTGAGGAGCGCCGTGTCGCGCTGCGGCGTCCACAGTGCCAGCACACCGCCCGGACGCAACACGCGCTCCAGTCGATTGAGCCCCGCCTCTTCATAAAACGTGGCGTTGCTCGGCAGCGTCAGCTTCTCCGCTCCCTCGTCGAGGTCGAGGACCACTGCAAACCATCCTTCGGGCTGCGTCGGCTGAATGCGCTCGGCGGCGAGAAATTGCCCCAACTCGACGTTATGCAAATGGACGCGGGCGTCGCGCCCGGCGTCGCCGTTGAGCTGCGCGAAGTAGCGCCGCTCCCACTCGATGATCGCCGGCGAGCTCTCGACCACGTCGACGCGTACCAGGCCGGCGGCGCTCAGCACGCGCTGTAGACAGAAGCCCATCCCCAGTCCCGCGACCAACACACTGATGTCGTCGCGCCCCTGCAAGGGCGCCAGCCCGAGCTCGACCAGCGCCTGCTCCGAGCGCCGCTCGTCGGAAGCGATGGCGCGCCGGCCGTCGAGCCAGACGTCGTACGCTTCGCCGCGCCGCCGCAACTCCAGCGTGTGGCCGCCTTCAATCCGCTCGTCCACCAGCTCGCCCGCCGCGTCAATCGTCATGACAAGAGCTCTCCTGTCCCCACAATACATCGCGTTGTACTCTCTGGCCATGGACCTCGGTCTCGACGGCAAACTGGCTTTGGTCACGGGTGGAAGTCGCGGAATTGGGCGGGCAATCGCCCATGCGTTGGCCGCCGAGCGCTGCCGCGTCGCCGTGTGTGCGCGCGGACAAACGGGCCTCGATCAGGTGCACTCCGAGATCGTCGCACAGGGCGGCGACGCGCTGGCCATCGTCGCCGATGTTGGCACCGAAGTGGGGGTCAAGACCGTGGCCGAGCGCGTGCTTAGTGAGCTCGGCGGCGTCGACGTGCTGGTCCACAACGTCGGAGGCTCGGGCGCGCGGCGCTGGCAAGACGCCGACGTGGCCGATTTCGAAACCGTCCTGCAGCGCAATTTTTGGCCGGCGCTGCGCCTGTCGCTGGCGCTGGTTCCGGCGATGCGCGCGCGGGGCGGTGGCAGCATCGTGTTCATCACTTCGATCTGGGGGCGCGAGGCGGGCGGCGGTCCCAGCTACAACGTCGCCAAAGCCGCGGAGATGAGCCTATCCAAAGCGATGGCGCACGATCTGGCCAAAGACGGAATTCGCGTCAACTGTGTGGCGCCCGGGTCGATCCTGTTTCCCGGCGGCGGATGGGAGCGGCGACAGGTCGCCGACCCGGCAGCGATCGCCGATTTTGTCGCGCGTGACTTGCCGTTCGGCCGTTTCGGGCGCCCCGAAGAGGTGGCCAATGTGGTCACCTTCTTGGCCTCGCCGCGCGCCAGCTGGGTATCGGGAGCCTGCTGGACCGTCGACGGCGCCCAGGGCAAATCGTTTTAAGACGCATTAGCGGGAGGCCTTCCCGCCGCAGTTTATTAATCCAGATTGCCGTTGGTGGTGATCTCTTTGGTCAGCGGTTTATTGAAGCTGAATTGTGCATCGTTGATGTAGCCGTTATTTGCGCCCGGATAACCAAGATGGCGCGCCGCTCCCGCCGAGCTGAAATAGGCCAGCTTGGCGAGCGTGACCGCGAACTGCAATGGCACCAGCTTAATCAAGGCGTGATCGAGAACCTGCTCGCGCTGATTCGGCGTCAGCGCAACAAATCCTTTTCCGGAAAACAGCTGATTGGCCTGCTCATCGAGAATCAAGACCAAGAGCGGAACATAATTTAGCGCGGGGAGCGTCGGATCGAAAAACAGCGCCGGGGCCCCCACGTCGAGTCCGCCCGGTGCACCTTTCGGATCGCGATACTTCCCGGGGATGATGGTATCGACGAAGGCCGCGACAGTGCGCCCCTGATCGCTGTCCGGCGCCCCGCCCAGCGACGGCAATCGCGGTGAGTCGTCGGGGCTCGCTGCGCACCCCGAAAAGCCGTCGAGCGCCAGCAGGCTGGCCATCGCGCCGGCGACACGAATGAACTCACGGCGATTCCAACCAGCAATTTCATCCATGTCGCTCATCCTTTTGCGATGGCCTTTTCGGCTACCATTTCGGCGATCGCTGAGATATTGAGCGCCGGATTGACGCCGATCGCGTAGGGCACCGAGCTGGCGTCGCAAATGTAGAGATTTTCATATCCGTACACTTGGCCGTTCGGATCGACGACGCCGTCGGCCGCGGACTCGGCCATGCGGCACGACGACAGTAAATGCGCCGAGGTCTGCCCATCTTGATTGCGCGGATAGCCGGGTACGAGCTTTACTCCGGAAACTTTACCCATATCGATGACGGTATTTTCCAGCGCGTCGAGATAGCGATCGTAGGCCGTGCGGTCGCGCTCGGCCAAGTCGACCGTGCCGTCGCTGGCGACGGTCACCGCGCGATGGCTTGGTGCCAGGCCGAGCGCGGAGAAACCGATCAGGCGATGTGGATAGACCGCTTCGACAAAGCGTTTGTATTCCATGCCCCAGCTACGCTGCGGCAGCAGCGGATCGTTGGCCGCAGCGAAATCGCCGGTCAAGATCGACGGTTCGAAGCCGCCGCCTGGGTGCAGTGTGAAGCCTTCGGACTCGAACCAGTTGAAGGACATCAACCCGGCGTTGTCGGATCCTTTGTAACAGGCATATTTCGATAGATCATCGAACTCGGGCGGCAAAAAGCCGACGAACGCGTGCTCGCCGTTGTTGTTGAAGTTCTCGCCCGCCTGCACACTCAAATTGGGCAGGTAATTTTTCGAGCGCAGCAGCAGCGCCGGCGAATGAATTCCGCCGCCGGCGACGAAACAGCGTTGGCCAAAAATCTGCCGGCCCTGTCCATACGCAACGACATAACCCGTCCCTTTGGGCTCGATGTGGTCGACGGGAGATTCGGATCGGAACTCGGCGCCGTGCTGCTCGGCAAGGGGGATATAGCCATGCAGAAGATTGTATTTCTTGTCGAAGATGCAGCCCTGCGCGCAAAAGCCGCAGTGGTTGCAGTCGAGGTAATTGAGCCGGGCGCGCTCGCAGCTGGCGCCTGCCGCATCGAGCATCTTGGCGAACATGCCGCCCGCTTTGGAGATCTCGTTCCACGACCATTGGCGAACTTTGAGCATCGGCTCGGCGCGCTCGTAATAGGGATCGAGCGCGGCGCGCGTATATCCCGCTGGCCAATAGGGTCGGCCGTTCGGGTCGACGGTTTCGAAGCTCTTTTGCGGCATGCGAAAATGCGCGCCATCCATCGGAATCGACGCGCCGCCGACCAGCTTGCCGGTGCGAAACGCAATATTGGATGACGAGATCACGACGTCGACGATGCTCTCGATGTAGCGAGGATCGTCCGACTGCTGCAGGTCAGAGGGGGCGAGCCGCTTGCCACGCTCGAGCACCACGACCTTCATCCCCGCCGCCGCCAGGCGGGCCGCAGGAATCGAACCGCCGTAACCGGACCCAATGATGACGACGTCGACCGATTCCATCCCACAGGCCTACGACGGCCGGACTGGCCGGAGGCGCCAGAAAATTACCTCAAGGCGCCAAAATCGTTGCTCACGTAGGTCGGCCCTTTTGCCGAAAACGGCCCGGCGTCTCGCCGGTGTGACGGCGGAACAGTCGCGATAAGCTGGCGCCGTTGGCGCATCCGGCTTTATGCGCGATCTCGTCGAGCTTTTCGTCGCCAGCGAGCAGCAGTCGCTGCGCCGCTTGAACGCGGGCGCATTCGAGCTCGTAGCGCAGGCTGGTCCCGAGCTCGCTCAACGAGCGTTGCAACGAACGCGCAGAAATTCCCAATCCGCGCGCTACGACCGCTAGCGTGATGCCCGAAAGATGGGTCGCCAGTCGGGCGCGCACGTTGGCCAGTAGCGCGGGTTGTGCGACCAGCGGTACGAGCAGCGCTTCAACTTCGTCGTGCAGCGCGCCACCGTGCTCCGGATCGAGCCAGTCAAAGGCCAGGGGAGCGTCTTGGAACAGGCGCCAAGCGTGTGCCGCCCCGCTCAGCGGATAGACGCCTCCCATGGCCGCTCCGGCAAAGCTCTCGGGCAAAATCATGGCCTGTCGCTGGAACGTCTCCCCTAGCTCGACCACTCGATCGCGGACATATTCGTAAAACAGCTCGAAGACGCGCGGCGCGACAGCGCTCATCCGCCGTCCGTCGAAAACTACATCGAGCGGCTGCTTATGCGCCGTACGCAGCTCATCCCAAAGCGCGAGCAGCTGCGCCGCCGATGCTTCGTCGAAGCCGTCCCAGGTGGCGGTTCCAGTCAGCGCGCCGCGCGACACCCACAGCAAAAAGCCGCGGCCCGCGAAATAGCGTCCGCGCGGCCGCGCAACCAGGTCCCCCGGAGAAAGCGCCTGGCGCAGAAGAGGCACGGGGCCTTAGGACTTGATTCCCTGATTCCACATCTCGCGCCGCAAGCGCCACACGCCGTCAGCGCCTTTGTGCAGCACGAAGAGTAGTTTGCCGACGCCGTCGAAGGGCGGCTTGCCGGCGCCGAGATTGACGATCTGATGCTCGGTACACCACTCGGACGCCCAGTCGCCATAAATCTCGATGTCGGCACATTTCAGGTCGAACGACACCATCTTGGCGCCGGGCATCGAAGCCATCGCGTCGGCCACGAACTTGGTGATCGCGGCGCGCCCTTTGATCGGCGCGGTGGCCGGCAGAAGCGTGATGCCGTCCTCCTCCCACAAGGCGCTCAATGCCGCATTGTCCATGCGCTTGGTACCGTCGCTGAGCGCGTGATTGAACGCCTCGACACCGGCGCGTGCGGCGGTATCGCTCGCGGGCTTGGCCTGAGCAGTGGATGCAAAGAGGGTCAGCAGCGCGAAGGCGAGAATCTGGGTCGACATGCGTCTCCTTTTGGGGCTCTTACGGCGGTGATGGATAGTTGCGTGCCACATAGCAGTAGCCATCGGAGTTCAGATGACCGTGTTCGCTGACCGTATAATCCATGAATTCGCCATAGTTTTGCAAAGAGGTTGCCGAGCTGGCCGTGGTCTTGTACGGAACGCCCATCAGGTTGAAGTCCATGCGCGGGTTGTGGTCGGGCGGCGTCATGGCGGAATTGCAGCTGCGCCATGGCGTCGGTAGCTGCTCGGGATTTGCCGCCGAGAGCTGCGTCAAGGAGGACTCACCGTTGATGGCGAGCGCCGCATATTGACCGAAAAATTCCAGCGGCCCGCCTTCGAGGGTTTGATCGAAGAATGGATGGTCCGTGTGAAAGGTAATCTGCGCGGTCGAGACCGCATTGCTCTTGACCTGGATACCGCGCTCGTGGTCTTCGCCGTTGAGGCCCGGCGCCGGATCGTTATCTGGATTTTGACAGTTGATATAGGTCGTCGGCGTATGAAAGCCCCATTTGAAAGAGACCGTACCCGGCAATTTCGTGTAGTCGAACGTGGGGTCGCTGGTAATGCAGGAGGTGGCGCTTTTGAGTGTCGCTGTGCCTACATAGTAGCTATCCCAGCCGTTGGCGATCATCGTCTGATAGTCGGTCATCCCCTGCGCGTCGAGGTTGACGTTTTTGGCGCTCGCCTTCGCCGGAATGAAATCGAACCCGAACGCATAGCGCATCGTATTATCGAATGGCGCATGGCCATTGAGGTTCTGATTTTCAATGGTGGTGATGAGCACGGCTTGTTCGCCGTTGCCGGCCTTCCCCAAAAGAGGCCCCCCTTTGTGAACATCGACAGCCCACGGGCCATCCGCCTCGGCGACCTGCTTGCCAGTCATCGATTGATCGCTCGGCGATCGATCCGGCTCCTCCGAAAGCTTGATCTTGTCTACGGTAACGAGGATTTCGCTGAATTGAATATCCCAGCCGTCGAGCAGCACAGGATCGCCCGGGTTGATGGCAGGAAATGCCAACCCGCGTACACCGTACGCTTCACCCGACATCGTGACTTGAATCGTGCCGCCGCCGGAGCCGGCGCCGCAGCCGATGACGCCGCACAATAGAATGACGATCGAAATTCTGTTCATCTCATGGTCTCCAGGTGAGCTCGTACGCACCGCTCGAGGTCAGCGCGTCGAAGAGGGCAACGTCGGCGCCATTGGTGCCGGCATTGGCAAACACATAGGTTCCGTCTTTGAAGGTATTCGACGGGAGCTGTGAAAAATCGACGATCCCGAGCCACAATCTCGGATCGACCACGATATCCAGGGTGCCATTTTGGCTCGGTGTCAGATCGACGCGAATCGGCGTCACGACACGCTGCTTGCACAACGGACTGCCGCCGGGCTCGGCGGCGTCCGGCGGCGGCAACTGCCGATTGGTGCCGACGGTCAGCTGCGCAGAAAAGGGCCAAATTGCGGCTTCGTTCGTGGCCGTGCCGGTCAGATTCAAAATCACGGTGGTGTCTTCGACCGCATCGATGGCGCCGCCGGTCAACCACAGCTCGCCGGTATGCGATTCGGTCTCTGTGCCTTGGCCGAGTCCTAAAAATCGCTGCGGCGAGGCGGAAAGCGCATCGACGTCGAGGCTGTGAAGAACTTCACCGGTGTAGATGCCATCGAGAAAACAGCCGGTGCGCCCCAGAATCGTGGGCACGTTCTGGTTGAGATAGACCGCACCTATATGCAGCGTTGCGTGGTCGAGCACAATCGAATAGCCGAGAGCGTTCGTGAATGAAAACGGCGCGGCCACGCCGCTCGGTCCGTGCGCCGTCGCGGCGAAGGTCACCGCGCGATTCCCCGTGGTACCGGAGCACGCGGCGGTGCACAACAGCACGAGGACGAGAATCGTCTTCATCGGCCGCCCCCGAAATGAACCGCCAAGGTGCCGAGTATCGTTCGTGGCGGGCCGGCCGAAAATTCTGGCTCGGCCACCAGCGTGGGCAGCGGCCGACTGTGAAAATCGGAGACATAGTCGTATTGACCAAGCTTGGTTCGGCTGTCGAGCAAATTGCTCACCGACAGTCCGAGCTCGATGAACCACCAGCGAATCGACAAGCTGGTATCGATCGTGAAAACCGGATCGCCGGTCTGGGATTGCGGTAGGGGGCGCGGCGCGACATAGGTGATTCCCGCGGCCAGCGAGGCGTAAAAGGGTCGCCCATGCAAGCGTAGCCGGCGAATGGGAATATCGCCAAAAAGCGCACCATCGAAGCGAAATACCCACGCGGGAATATATGGAATCAGGAGCGCCGTATCATTGAAGTAGGCACGCACATACGTGAGGTTGGCAGCCACGTCGAAAAATCTGCCCACCAGCCGCACCAGCGCGGCCACCCCTTGGCGCGTCGAGGCTCCGCCGAGAATGTTGCGCCCGGCGATCTGCGAAAAAATCAGATCGTGATTGACGCGAGTCTCAAAAAAACTGGCCCGCACTTCGAACGTGGCGACGTTGAAAGCGCGGGTAAATTGCCCGCCGGCATCGACCGACTGCGCGCTGGCAAACGGCGTATGCATGTCCTGGGTGACATAAATCGGATCGGTCGAGCGGACCCCCTGGCCATACGAGGCCATCAGAGAGACTCCCCACAGAGGACCCACGATTAACGAGGCACGAGGCAAGAGCGCCGCGCCGAACGCACTCGAACGCTGCTGCGGGTCACGATAGACGCCGAAATTACCCTGACTCAGACACGACGCATCGCCCGGCGGATTAGAGACCGATGGATTGTCGACGCTCTGTACCGCGCACTTATTGAGCACGTCGAAGGTGAGCAACTCGGCGCGGACCCCGCCGCGCAGGGCGACATAGGGAAACGGATGGAGGTTGGCGTCGGCATACAGACCGATATCGCCGAGCGTCGACTGCAGATCGGCATCGGTGTGGTAGGGATGGCCGGTCGCCGCGTCGATGCGATGTTGTGTCGAGTTGACGAAGTCACCGCGCACGAAATAGCCGACTTCGATCTCCTGGAGGCGATTTAGCACCATTTTCGAATAGCGCGCCGCGCCGTGAGCGCCAAATGTGAAGGCAAGATTGTTTAGATCGATGAGGTCGCCGCGCTGGCCGTGTGGCATTTGAATCGGCGACTGTGTATCGAGTAAAAAGCCGGTAAAATTTTCGCGCACCCTGAGCGGACGCGCGATGAAATAAAGCTGATTGGAGATATGCAGGGCGTCGTGGCGTGATTCGAGCTGGGCGCTGACCGAGTAGCGCGAGGCGTCTTCGCCCTGGAGCGGGTCGTAGGTGCCGTAAAAGCCGACCACGCCGCTTTTGTAATCGTCCTGTCGAATCACGCCTGCGGTATGAAAGCTGGCCAGATAAGCCTGCGCGGTGATGCGATAGGAGAGAGCGCCCGAGTGTGCGGCCCACTGCGCGATCAGCGATCCGCGCTGGCCGTCGCGGTTTTGGCCGAAGCCGTCGGTTTGATAGAGCTCGGCACCAACGAACGTCTGATTGCTGGTATTCGCCGGGCCCCACAAAAGGACGAGCCGCTTGGTATTGAAGGAGCCATACGAGAACGCCGCGTTGATGCCGCGCGACGCCAGCCCGAGCTCGAAATCAGCGCTGCCGGCGACGGCATAATTGCCCTGACGCGGGTCGTAGGGGCCTTCGACCACGCGCACCGATTGCACCAGCTCGGGCAAAATGAAGTTGAGATCCGAATAGCCGTTGCCGTGCAGATTGCCGCTTTCGTTGATCGGTACGCCGTCCAGCGAAAACTCAATGTCCTGCCCTTCGCGCGCGTCGAACCCGCGCATAAAGACCTGCTCGGCGTGGGCCTGACCGCCCTCGTTGGTCAAGAGGATTCCGGGGGCGAGGGTCATGAATGCGGCGGCGTCGGCGCGGGGCACGGCGCCGAGCGCGCCCACTTCGAGCTGATAGTCGCCGCCACCTCGGCTCGGCGGCTTGGCCTTGCCGGCGACGGTGGACCGGTAATTCGATGGCACGGGGTCCGGTGACGCGGCGGGCTCCGGCGATGCCGCGGCCTCCGGGGACGGATCCAGTGAAGGATCTGCACGTACCACGGCGCTGCTCATCATGAGGACTGTCAATGCGCACGCGACAGCGCATGAAGAGCGAAGGCCCATCGACCTTCGGTTTTACCGGCGCGGCGATTTCACCGGAATGCGATCAAATTACGCAGGTCTGGGATTACTGGACGGTGAAGCTGAAGCGCTGCGTCTCGGTATAGGGCATTCCGCGCAGACCATTGCGCACCAACGCCATTCGAACGATGCCCAGCTGCACCGTCTGTCCGCTCCAGCGGGTCCACAAATCTTGATGCGGCGACCACTCCTGCAGCGAGCTCAGCACGCGATGCACCGTGGTGCCGCCAACGAAAAACTGCAGATCGTAGACGTCGCCCGAGATCTCCGGTAGGTGCGCCGAGGTGAGCGCTCCCAAATTGAACTCCGGGCAGCAATTGTCGCAGCCCGGGCCGTTCATGTAGACGACCGTACCGGTGGGCGCCCCGGGGTCGAGCGGCTGCGGCGTCCAGGTGAAGCGCGGAAGCGGTGCCGGCGAGACGGTCTCGCCGCTCGTCGGATTGGTCAGTGCCGGACCATGTGAATCGTCGGCCACCACCTGATGGCGAGATTCGACGTCGTCGAAGCTGTGCCAGTGCTCGTCGGTGGCGCAGCCGGTGTACTCGTCCGGCGGGCGAATCCCGGAGCTGCAGCCCGCGATCAATAAAACAAAGAGCGAAACGAAACCGACACGAGAGTTTGAATAGCGCGTCATGGATCCTCGGCGCTACGATGCTAACCCGATGTCGCCTCGCCTGCACCTTACGGTGTCGTTTACGCTCGCCCTGGTCGCCGCCACGGCGCGCGCTGAATCGACGACGTGCCCGACGGGTCAAGCCTGGGACGCGGCGATGGCCATGTGCATGTCCATGCCGGTCACTCCGATGGCCAATCCGCCGGTCTGCCCCGAGGGCTCGGCTTGGGACGAGAGCATGGCGATGTGCATGCCCGCTCCACACGCAAAGCCGGCGTTCGGCGGCGTCTCGAACGCCGACGGTTATGACGCGATGATTTCGCCCGACCGCTGCGGGCCGCGCAGCTACTTTCATTTCGGCATGGCCATGTGTCTGGCGATGCCTCGCGCACGCGGGCGCTTCACCGCAATGGTCATGGGCAACGTTTTTCTGGCCGATGTCGGGTCGAGCGGCGCGCGCGGCCGCCATGACCTGAGCGCGCCCAATTGGCTGATGGCCGATCTCGGCGTCGATCTGGCGAGCTGGAACCGCCTGGAGCTCGACATCATGTTGACCGCCGAGCTGTGGACGACGCCGATGAATGGCTATCCCGAGCCGCTCCAGATCGGCGAGGTCAACCGCTACGGCGTGCCATTCATCGACGCGCAACATCCGCATTCGTCGCCGGTGATGGGTCTGACCCTGTCGGATGTGTTCGCGCTGAGCCGGAAAAAGACGCGCGTGCTGCGTATCTCGTTCGCGCCGCGCGGCGAGTCCACCGATGGGCCGACCGCGTTCATGCATCGCCCGTCGGCGACGGTCAACCCCGACGCGCCGCTCGGACATCACATCGGCCAGGACGTCGGGCACGTCACCTCCACGGTCATCGCCGCGTCGCTGTTCATCGACCACACGCT
>JBBQIO010000034.1:0-12355 GCA_038325015.1 Polyangia bacterium | reverse complement strand
GCCTGCAGCTCGACCGCCAGGTCGCCGGCCGAAACGACCAGCTGCAGCTGCGGCTCAACCTCGCACCCGATGACCGCGTCGGCCACCTTGGCGATGGCCTCGGGCTGATGCCAATTCTGACTGCCGAGCGACATATAGACCAGCGGCCGACCGTCGAGCCGTCCCCAGTCGAACTCCACCTCGTCACCCCGTAGGCCGCGCGCCAGCGACGGGCCGACCAACGAGACGCCGACCGGCGCCGGCCCGACCAGCGCCTCGGTCGTAAAGACCATCGTGCCCGATGGCGCCAGCCAATCGCAGATCGAAAAGCGCCCCGACAGGCCATACCGACAAAGCAGCGCATCGCGGTCGGCGGCCAGCCCCGCGACCGTGCGCTGAAGCTCGCTGTCGAAGCCGGGCGGGACCACCGGATTGAGCGAGCTGGACACTGCAAGCCACGGCCGACCGGCGCGCGTCGCGACGATCCCAGCAGCGTAGGCCATGGCGTCGGCGACCACGACATCGGGGCAAAAATCGTCGACGACCGGCGTCAACCGCTCGACCTCGTCGTGGACCCCGTCGAGAAGGAGCCGCTTGATGAATACGCGCAGCCGCTCCGGGTCGCGCGTCAACTGGGCGAGCGCGTGGCCGCGATGCTCGTTAGTGGGCGGTTCCGATCGGCCGGCGAACGAGCGCAATAGGCCAGCCCGCGCGAGCGCGGCGGCGACGTCGCACGGCGTATAAAACGCGATCTCGTGGCCACGCCGCTGCAGTTCCTGCGCCGGTCCGATCAGCGGATGGAGGTGCCCCTTTTCGGGCAGCGCGACGAACAGCACCTTCACGACGTGACCCCGTAGTGCTCGGCCCAGTGGCCCAGCGCGATGACGCGAAAAAGCACCGCCCGCTCCGCTTCATCGAGCCGGCCGGGGGCGTCGACCAGTCGCTCGACCGCGGGCACGTCGAGGTAGCTGGCCAAAAGCGGGTGAGCGACGGCGAGCGCGCGCCGCGCTTGGGAGCGGAAAATCAGCTCGACCTCGGGGCGCTGATCCTTGGGAAGGGCCGACTTGCGTCGCTGCCGAATGGCCTCGGGAACGAGGTCACGTGCGGCGGCGCGCAGCGCCCATTTTTCTTGCCCGCTGCGCAAGCCCAGCGATGGTGGGACTCGTGCCGCGAGCGCCAGCAGATCGATGTCCGCGAACGGCACGCGCGCTTCGACCGAGGCCGACATCGCGTGGATGTCGCCGTTGTGCAAGAGGCGGCCGAGCCAGCGCGTGACGATCAGGTGCGTTGTGGCCCGGCGTCGCTCGTCGACCGTCTGCCAGCGATGGCCGTCGCGCTCGGCGGCCTCTTGGTAGCGGGCGGCGAAATGCGCGACCGGATCGGCGAGCCGCTCTTTTGCAATTGGCGCACTGCCGAAGCGCCGCACGATTGCCGCTGGGCTCTGCGTCGCCTCATCATCGAGCAAGAAGTGATAGCCCCAGTGCGTCTCGTCAGCCGCGTCGCCGACCAGGACCGCCTTGACGTGCGCGCCGGCGGCGTGCGCCAAGTGGTGCAGCGCCAGCTCCTGCTCCCACGCCGGCAGCGCGTCGTTGACCACCGCCAGCGTGCGCAGCGAAGCAGAGAGGTCGCCGTTGGCAGGGCACACCTGCCGTCGGAGATCGAGCGCGTTGGCGGCCAGCGCAGCGAACGGCTCGTCGTCCGATAGAACGATGCGCGAACGGCGATAGTCGATCTCAGCCTGCCCCGAAAAGGCGACGGTGAACGCGCGATCGATGCACTGCCGCTGCACACCCACCGCGATGGCCGCGATCAAACTCGAATCGAGGCCGCCCGAGAGGTACACCCCGAGCGGCACATCGGCGATGAGCGTGCGCGTCACGGCGGTGATCACGCCCGCGCGCAACTCATCGATGCTCGGCGGATCATTTTGATCGGCCTCCGCTGGCACGGCGATCGACCACCAACGTCGCGTCTCGATCCGGCCCTGCTCGACCCTGAGGAGCTGGCCGGCCCCGAGATGCTCGATCCCCTCGAACATCGAATGCTCGACGCCGCTGAACATGGGTGCGACCAGGTATTCGAGAATCGACTCGGCGTGCGCGCGCGGACGTGCGCCATCGACCGCGACCAGCGCTTTGGCCTCGGAGGCAAAACGAAGCTGACCGCCCTCTTCGCTCTGGCGCCACTGATACACGAACGGCTTGACGCCCAGACGGTCGCGCGCCCCCCAGCCGCGCGCTTCGCGACTGTCCCACAAGAAGAAGCTGAACATTCCATTGAGCCGGACGAGCGCCGCCTCACCCCAGTGAAGCAATGCCGCCAAGAGCAGCTCGGTGTCGGATCGCGTCGTGAATGGCCAGAGCCCCGCCAACTCGGTGCGCAGCTCCGCGTGGTTGTAGATTTCCCCGTTGTACACCAGCACGTAGCGACCGTCCGGGCTGACCATCGGCTGCCCACCACCGGCGCGATCGACAAGTGCGAGCCGATTGGCCCCCACGCACGCACCCGCTTTTGCCCAGCGTGCCGAGCCGTCAGGCCCGCGATGCGCCTGGGTGCGCAGCATGCGCTCGACGACCGATTCGTCGGCGGGCCGGCTCCAATCAATCTGCCCGGCGATGGCACACATCGGGCTTACAGAAGCTCGAAGTGCCCGCACAGAAGGTCGAGCGTGACCATGCGAAGGTCGCTCGACGGAAGCGGCGCGGGCTGCAGAGCCGCGAGCTGATTTAGCCGAGCGACGTTGCCGGCCGACAGTCCGATCGTCGGGGCCAGGCGCGCGCGCTTGGGCGCATCGCAGATCGAAGCCGGCAAAAAGGCCCGTGCCAGATCACGCAGCGCCTGTTTGCCAACGTCCGTTGCTCGTGCCGCCGCCACCTCGGTCTCGGCGAAAAATGGCGATCGGAGCGCGATGCCACACGACGCCGTGATGGCGGCCACCAGCGGCAAGTAGTCATCCGTTGGCGCGCTGGCGAATGCTTCATCGGCGCCGTCCCCGGTCAGGACCGCGGAGAATCCGTCGGCGCGGGCTCGATCGGCCAAGAGCCGCTTGGACACCGGATGCAGATTCCAAAACGGGGTCTCGGCGGCGGCCACCGCAGCCGGCAGGGCAGCAATGAAGTCGTCCTGTGTAGCATCGATGATCTCGACTTCGACGCCGAGCGCGCGGGCCGTCGCCACCGCGGCGTCGCTCTCGTCATAGCCCGAAGTCCCGTCGAGGAGCGGACGCAGCACGTACGTTCTGGGGGTCTTACCGAGCGAGACTGCGAGGGCCAACAGTAGCGCCGAGTCGAGCCCGCCCGACAGCCAGAGCGCGACCGGCGATCGCAAGATTCGCTCGGTCTCGGCGAGCAGCGCGTCGATCAGGCTGTGCGACGCCAAACCGCAGGAGCGCTCGACGATGCGGCCATCGCCGCACAGGAGTTGGCCGGGTGCGAGGCGACGAATCCCGGCAAAGCAGCTGCGCGAGGCATCCCCGGCGAGCCCCCAGGCAAAGGCCACGCCGCTCGGGTCGAGTGCGTGGGCCAAGACATTCGTTTTTAGCAGCGGCCGAACCCGCGGGCCGAAGCGGCCGTCGTCGCAGTAGTAGACCGACGTCGAGCCGAGGGGATCGCGCGCCGCCACGGGTGAGGCGCGGTCGAGCGCCGCCGCGATCACAGACGTCCGCTGCGAATCTGCGTTCGCGTTAGTTGAGTATGTGGCACCAGCGCTCCGGACGAGCCCTGGCAATACTGGCAGGCGCCGAGCGGTCTCGTGTCATTCATGTAGGCGAAGATCTTTTTATCGAACGCCGGATCGTCGAGCGCCACACCGTCGGCGCGCACCACGGCCGCCGGATCTGGGGCCGGGTCGGTGACCGCGATGCGCGTCTGAAATTCGCGAAAATAGGCCGCCCGCGTGCACTTGAAGAATTGCCCGTCGCGCACAATTAAGCAGCGGTCGCGCAGCCAGCAGGCATCGTAGGTGGCCTGCACCTTGGCGTCGCTGTCGTGACGGCAGGTGGCCATCACCTGACTGAACGCGTCGACCGGCTTGACGTTGACCAGCACGTCGAACGCGCGCGCCTTGGCCAGCGCGCGGTCGAGCAGCTCGGGGCGCACCTGTGCGCTGGAATAGTTGGAGATGGTCAGCTGGTCGAGCACGGCCCAAAAGGCGTCGTCCTGTTGGTGCAGCAAGAGTCCATTGGTGAAGAGCCGCACGATCGGGCTGATCCGGGAGCGCCGGATCGCCCGGAGCACGTCGGTGATGCGCGGGTGCAAGAGCGGCTCACCGCCCATGATCTTGAACACGTCGACGCAAAGATGGCTCGCCATGCGCTGGCACTGCGCCTCGATCTCTTCGACGCTCAAGAAGCGCTCGTCGAGATAGGGCGACATATTGCAGCAGTGAGCGCAGCGCAGATTGCAGTGCTCGACGACGTGCAGCTCGAACGCCTCGACATGCAGGCGTCCGTCGATGCGCACATAGGGCGCGCGGCGGCGTGTTCCGTCGCGTTCGACGAAGCGAGCATCGAGCTCAATCCTCGCTGCCGTCGTGTGCTCGGCGGCGGTCAACCGAACCGAGCACGACGCCGGGAAAATGCGTCGCAGGTGACGCATCAGCTCGGCCGCATCGTCGGAATTTTTTGCCGCGTAGCGCACCTCGATCTCGAGCGCATCCTCGACCCGAAAGCCGATGTCGATCCCGTGTTGGGCCAGCGCCGGCCGAGCGGTTTGCGCGCGCAAAGCCTCGATGCCGTCACGCAGCGCGTCGACCAGGTCAGCTCCGTAGCCGACCACGCCACGAACCATGAGCCGACGAAGCCCGTCGTCGGCCAGGGACGGTTCGATGCGCAGCTCGGTCATCGTTCGTGGCTTGCCATTTTCGGGACTTGCGCTCGTCGATCACTATACGGAACACTGGCCAGCGCATGAACGTCAAAAAGATGGCCGAACGGATCCGTGCGGTGGCAATCGGCTTGCCCGAGACCTACGAAGAGAGCCCGTGGGGCGACCGCGTGGTCAAAGTGAAGGGCAAGATCTTTTTGTTTTGCGGCGTCCGCGACGGCGCGCTGAACCTGTCGGTCAAGCTGCCCGCATCAGGTGCCGCGGTGCTGGCCGAAAAGTTGGGCACGCCGACGGCCTATGGTCTGGGCAAGAGCGGCTGGGTGTCCGCCAAGCTTTTGCCGAGCGCAACGGTGCCCGAGGAGCGCCTGCGAAGCTGGGTGCTCGAGAGCTATCGCGCAGTGGCCCCCAAGCGGGTCGCCGCCCAGCTCGACGCGCCGCCGACCCCTCAGAAACCCATCAAAGCGATCAAGTCGCCAAAGCCCACGAAGATCAAAAAGCGCGTCGTCTTGCTGTGCCAAGATCCGCTGCGCGCTGAGCGGGCGGAAGCCGCCTTGGCCGAGCGCGGCGCAGACTGTAAGACGCTGCAACGCGTTGCCGACGTGCGCGCTCAGCTGAGTAAGCTCGACGCGGTCATCCTCGACGTCGGCCGGGCCGCGAGCAACGGGTTGGCGCTGGCCGAAGAGATCGAAAATTCAGACCACCCCATCCTCCTCTTCATCGTCGGGCTTCGGGACGGCGCCGCGCAAAAGCAGGCGGAGCAGACCGCGTCCTCGGCGGACCTCCATCGGGGTCCGGCGGGCGACCCCGAGGTGGCCGACGCCATCGTCGCGACGCTGCGGCGCTACGCCGGATCGTGATATCGTTGGGGCCGCTCCATGAGCAAAACCAGACCCCATCGGTTGGCTGCGCTGGTCGTCGTGCTGCTGACGCTGGCCTGCGCCGGGTGGGCTCGGGCCGACGGTAGCGGCGCCGGGCGGGCGAAGTCCAAAGCCCACTTCATGCGCGGTGCGCGACTCTATAAAGAGGGCAATTACGACCAGGCGATCATCGAATATCAAGCGGCGTACGACGCACTGCCGATTCCCGAGTTTCTGTTCAATCTCGGACAGGCCTATCGACTCAAAGGCGAAGGGGAAAAAGCGCTCGAGCTCTACAACCGCTATCTGACGCTCGCACCCGAAGGTCCGGTGGCCGGAGAAGTTCGCACCAACGTCGCGGAGCTGACCAAGCAGCTTGAGGCCGAGCGCGCGGCCGAGCACGCCAAAGCCGAGCAAGAGGCGGAAGCCAAGCGCCGCGCCCAGAGCGTGACCCTGACCGTCGCTCCTGTCGACAGCGCGCCGCCCACTCCGATGTACAAAAAGTGGTGGCTCTGGACCGCAGCCGGTGGCGTCGTGGTTATCGCCTTGGGCGTCGGGCTGGGCGTCGGCTTGTCGCATGGACCGTCGGCTCCGGGAGCGACCACCACCGACGGAACGTTGCACCCATTTTGATGCGCGTGCTTCGGTCGATCGCACTCGTGAGCCTCGGCCTGGTCGCGGCGTGCGCCCAAGGATCGGGGACCGTCGTCCTCGACGTGACCGCCAATCCGACGCTGGACAACGTCACTACGTTCGACGGTGAAGTTACGGTCGGCAGAAAGTCGGTGGCGATCAAGTTGACGCTGAAGAGTGCGCCCGTCGCCATCCCGCCGACGCGCACCGTGGCCATCGTCGTGCCGCTCTCGCTCGGCGACAAGCTCAACGTGCACCTCAACGCGCGCGACGTCGACGGAGCTTTGCTCGGGAGTGCCGACGGCAGCATCGACGTGGTCGCCGGCAAGCGAGTGGATCTGGCGTTGACCCTGTCGCAGTCGTTCGGCGACATGGGTATGCCGATGGACGCCGGCGTCGACAGCGGATTCGGCGACGGCGGGTGCGATGGCGGCGTGTGCCCGCCTGACCTGTGCTCGCTGGGCGGGTGCTTCGTGCAAAACGGCACGGCGTGCTCGGCGAGCGGACCGCCGTGCGCGAGCGGCAACTGCGTCGATGGGTTTTGCTGCGGCGTCGCCGGCTGCGGCATCTGCCAGGCGTGCACCGGCGCAGGCGGTCTATGCGAAAATCAGCTCGGGGCCGGCAACCAGTGCGGCGGCGCCATGACCTGCGACGGCAAAGGCAATTGCGTCAATCTAGGTGCGCCGGGCGCGACCTGTGTCAACCCGACCGATTGCGCCAACGGCCAGTGTGTCGACGGCCATTGCTGCGGCAGCGCCAGCTGCCCGTTGTGCAACGCTTGCACCGGCGCCAACGGGACCTGCATCCCCAAAGCGCCGGGAAGCGCGTGCACCGATGGCAGCGGCGACACGATGTGCAATGGCAGTGGACAGTGCAAAAAGGCGATCGCGACGAGCTGCGCGACGGCCAGTGATTGCTTCAACGGTCTGTGCTTCGACAACGTGTGCTGCTCGACGTCGTGCGGGGGTCAGTGCCAAGCATGCAACAGCACGCCGGGAACCTGCACCCAGGTCAACGGAAAGCCAGTCACGACGACCAACACCGTGCGCTCCGATTGCGTCGGATTCGGCACGTCCTGTTACGGCACGTGCAGTCCATCCGGGGGAATGATCGGCTGCTTTTACCCGGGCTCGGCGACGAGCTGCACTGTGATGTGTCAGCCGGGCTTCAGCGGCAGCCCGGCCGTCACGCAGCCCATGGGGTGCAGCGGCAACGGGTCGTGCAGCACGCCCACGGGCGGCGCGACACCCTGTCCGGGCGGGACTACGCAGTGCACTGGCAATGCATGCAGTACGAACTGTTCCACCGATAGCGGCTGCATCAACGCCGACTATTGCTCGACGAAGCTGGCAAGCGGAATTCCGGGAAGCTGCCAGCCGCGCCATGGCAATGGCTTCACGTGCACCACACCTGACTGCGAATCGGGGGCTTGTCGTTTCTGCTCGTCGGTCGCTGCCTGTCAACCGAGTGGCCAGTGCTGTCAGGCTGGATGTTCAGCGCCTACCTGCGTGTTTACCGGGGGATTTGAACAGCTTCAACAGTACACCTGCGACACATCAGGTACTTGCTCCTCTGCGATAGTCGACTGCCAATGCGTCAACAATCCTTCCTCGCAATGCCAGCCGTGCACATTGGATTCCGACTGTCAGCGCAGCCACTATTACTGCAACAGCCAGAATCTTTGTGTTGCGCAGACCATCACTGGCGGGACCTGCGATGGGTCGAAATGCTCGGCGGCGGACGGAGTGAACTGTACCCAGTGCCAGGGCGGCGCAAACGGCAAGGCCTGCCCGGTTGGGCTCACCTGTCCGTAACCGTGGCTAGCGCGCGAACGGGTCGAAGACGCCGTTTTTGACCGGCGCGGCCACCTTGCGAGCCACCTTCTCCAGCGTCACGCTCTGTTCGACGTCCTTTTCGCGGGCCACCGAAATCTCGGTGTCGCGATAGCCCTTGGCGTGTAGCCGAAAGCGCACGTCGCTGTCGGCTTTGGTGTACTCGCCGCTCCAGGGCGTCGTCCCGAGCTTGATGCCGTCGACGGAGATGTCGGCGCCGGATGGCTGGGTCACGATGCGCAGCGACACCTTCTTCGGCGCTGCCGGAACGACCACGCCCTTCGGCGGCTTGGCCGCCGCGAGCTTGACCGGCGGCGTCGCCGAGAAGACCGGCACTGCCGGTTTTGTAACCGCAACCGGCGCCTTTGGATGCGCGGCCACGGCGCGCCAGACCAATCCGCCGGCCAACAGCACCGCGGTCCCGACCGCCGCGATGATCGCGACTCGGTTGGAGTTGCTGCGCGTGCCGGTGTTTGCCGTCGTCCGCTTGACCTCGCCCGAGGCCCCGCCGAGGGTGGTCGGCGACGGGCGTGGCGCTGCATCGATCATCGACGGCGGCAGGACAATCGCCGACATCACCTGGGTGGGCAGCGCCGAGGCCGGCGAGGACGACCCGCGCGGATCGGTCCCCACCAAGCGCTCCAGTGACGCGCCCAATTCGGACATCGACTGCAGCCGGTCAGCTGGAGTCTTGACCAGCATGCGCGACACCAGATCCGCCAGGCCGTCCGACACCTGCCCGTGCAGGGACGGCGGCGTGTGAAACAGATGCGCGCCGATGACCTCGCCCGGCCCGGCGCCATCGAACGGCGGATGACCGGTGGCCATCTCGAACATGACGCAACCGAGCGAGTAAATGTCGCTGCGGTGGTCGACATGGCCGGCACCGCGGCACTGCTCCGGCGACATATAGGTCGGCGTTCCGATCAGCGCGCCGGTGCGCGTCGATTGCGCGTTGGGCACGCCATTGGTGTCGCTGAGCTTGGCGATACCGAAGTCGAGAATCTTGGTGCGTTCTCCGCTGCGCGTCTCGGCGTCGGGGACCAAAAAAATGTTCTCAGGCTTGAGATCGCGGTGGACGATGCCGCGCGCGTGCGCCGCCGCCAGCGCGTTGGCGGCCTGCCGCGCCACGTCGATCAACGCCGCGGCCGACAGCCGTCCGACCTTGCGGATACGCGCGCTCAGCGTCTCCCCTTCGAGATATTCCATGACCAAAAAGGCCGAGCCGCTCGGCAACGTACCGAAGTCGTACACGTCGACGACACCGGGATGTTTGAGCAGCGAGCTCGACCGCGCCTCGTTGAAGAAGCGATTGACGACATCGGGCTGCGACGAATATTGCGGCAGCAGCACCTTGATGGCCACCTGCTTGCCGATCATCGTGTGCTGCCCGAGATAGACGCGCCCCATCCCGCCCTCGCCGAGCACGCGTACGACGCGATAGCTGCCAATGACCTCGTCCATCGACCCGCCTCACAGTATACAGAAGTCGCTCTTTTGCTCGACTTCGCCGCTCGTGACACTCTTTTATCCACCGTGCCGGCCTATCCCATTCGACTCAATGCCCGCTTTTTGTCGGGTCGCTCGCTCTACGAAGAGGTGATTCGCGACGGTCTTTTGGCCGCCAAGCGCGTCGTCTGGATCGCCACGGCCAACGTCAAGGAGCTGTTCGTCGAGCGGCCTGGCTTGCGTCGTGGATATGGCTCAGTGCTCGGCGCATTCGACGAGCTGGCGGCGCGCGGCGTCGAGCTGCGCATTCTCCATGCACAGCTTCCGTCGCGGCGCTTTCGCGCGGCGTTCGACCGGCGGCCTCGCCTGGTCGCGGGCGGCCTCAAGATGAAGCAGTGCCCGCGGCTGCACTGGAAGGGCGTGATCATCGACGGCGAGCGCCTGTACCTCGGCTCGGCCAATTTCACCGGCGCCGGCCTCGGCTGCCGTGGCGACGAGAAGCGCAACTTCGAGATGGGTTTTTTGACCGAGGACTTCACGCTGCTCGACGAGGCGCAGGGGCAGTTTCAGCGCCTGTGGGAAGGTGCGCCGTGCGCGCGCTGCGGGCTCCGGGAGCTCTGCCCCGACCCCGGCGGCTATTTGGAAATGGCGGCGCGATGAACCTGCGCCCGTTGATCGATCCGCACAGTGCGCTGTCTCGCGTGATCATCGCCGCCACGCTCGGCGTCCTAATCGGCGGGGCGGCGCACCTCTTGGGCTACGGCTTGCCCGCTCTCATCGGCTGGAACGCCGGCGGTGCCACCATGCTCCTCCTCGCCTGGCGGCTCATCGGAACCTCTGATGAAGCGACCACGCGTGCGCGCGCCGGTGCCGAGGATCCCGGGCGCTCGCTGGTCTACGGGATCGTGTTGGTGGCCTCGTCCGTCAGCCTGTTCGCCGCGCTGCAGCTCACCCGTCACCCCGCCACGCTCAACCACGAAATCGGCGGCCATCCGGCGCTGCAGTGCTTGATTTCCGTGGCGCTGGCCTGGGCGATGACCCATACGGCGTTCACGCTGCGCTATGCGCACCTTTACTACCGCGAGGATAAAGAGGGAGTTGGCGGAGTCGCGTTTCCCGGGCAAGGGACGCCGACCTATTTCGATTTTGCCTATTTCGCCTTCACCATCGGGATGTGCTTTCAGACCTCGGATGTGTGCGTCACCAGCACGCAAATCCGTCGCACCGTCCTGCTCCAAGCGATCATCGCGTTCGTCTACACCACAGCGATCATCGCGTTCGTCCTGAATCTTGTTTTCGGCCAGGTTTGACACTGCTGTCGAGACCCGCAGATCCGGTGCTAGGTTCGTGGCCATGAGTGATTCAGCGTCCGCCGATATCGTCCTTGTCGAATCCTTCTTCGAAGCCTTCCGCGCCTCGGACACCGAGCGCGCCCTCGCCATGCTCGACGAGGCGGTGGTGTATCAAAACGTTCCGTTCCCGGCTGACCGGGGCCGGGCGGCCGTCGCACGCACGCTCGCGCGGTTCGCTAAGCTGGTCCCCAGCTTCGACGTCAAGATGGTCAACATCGCCGCGCGCGATGGCGTGGTACTGACCGAGCGCGTCGACATTTTATCGGGCCCGTTTATCCAGCTCGATCTCT
The DNA here is from genome assembly GCA_038325015.1 of Polyangia bacterium. Taxonomy (GTDB): domain Bacteria; phylum Myxococcota_A; class Polyangia; order Palsa-1104; family Palsa-1104; genus JBBQIO01. The sequence goes on along the minus strand of JBBQIO010000034.1, from coordinate 1,140 downwards.
GGGTGTGCGGCACATTCGAGGTGCGCGACGGCCGAATCACCCTGTGGCGCGACTACTTCGATCTGGCCACCGCGACGGCGCAATTGCTGACCAGCCCGCTGCGCAAGCTGTGGGCGCTTGCCCGCGCCTGACCGGTGTTCGGTGATCGCCGCGTAGCCGTTCTTGCGACGTTAGCCGAGCTTCGCCAAAATGGCCGGCAGCCGGCTTTCGGGCAGTGACACGCGGGTCGGCATCCCGCCTCCCAATTCCAACAGCTGCACAAAATCGATGCCCGAATCAAAGGCCGCCGCCAAGGTGACGCTGCCCTGATCGCGGACGATGGCGACCTTGGCCCGCTCCTGACCCAGCATGAGCAGCAGCGTCTTGTCATACGGGGCGCGCTTGCCGCACTGGTCGACATCGACGTAGACCGCCCGGCTGCCGCGTGGTTCATAGGCCTCGGCCAGGCGGCGCGATTCGTCGGCCATGCGGTCGAAGTCGGCGGCGGCGGCCTTGAGTTCCTCGTGCAGTCCACGATCTTTGAGCCCGCCGACCAGGAACCGAATCACGCGGTGCTTGAGCCCCTCATCGCGAAAATGGGCGCGCAACGCTTTGTCGATGAGCATGCCGGTGGGCGACGGCTCTCCGAGGCGAGTATCGACTGCGCGGGCGTCGTCGTCGGCCCCGGGATAGGGCTCGCGCCCTTCGAGGATCCACTTGGCCGCCGAGTATAGACCGTCGAGATCGAGGTGGCACACGATGGTGTCGACCGGCCCGACCTCGCGCACCAGCGCCGGCGTGACAATCTCGGGACAGGCGCCGTGCTCTGCCTTGGTGGACAGCACAAAGCGCGGGTCGTCGCGAAAATCCACATGGTGATCGTGGTCGTGATGGTCGACCCACACCGCCAGGCGCGACCCGAGCGCGCGAATAAAGGCCAGCGTGGTCTCTTCGAACGGTGTGCCCATTCCGTCAGCGGCGAACGCGATATCGAGCACGACTACCCGGCCGGTCAGCTGCTTGGCCGACGGTAAGTGGCGCGGCGTGGAAAAGACGACTTGCGGCTCCATGGTCGCTTCACAGTACGACCTTGCGACCGCAACGCTGGGAAAAATTTTGCCCGGCGGTCCTGGGCCCGTCAGAATTCGTCGCATGGGCCGC
>JBBQIO010000033.1:0-12358 GCA_038325015.1 Polyangia bacterium | reverse complement strand
GGCCGCACGAGGTCGCCGCGGCCTTCATCGCACTGGCCCCCAGCATCGACCCGCCGCTGGCCGAGCTGTTCTCGGTGCTGCGCGGCAGCACGATCCGCCGCGGCGTGGACCTGGCGTTGATCTCGCAGCTGCTCCGCTTTCAGCGCGACAATCGCATCGAGCTGCTCGATATCCTCGACGAAGAGCGGCCACTGTTGCGGCTGCGTCTGATTCAGCCGGTGCCGGCGCAGGACATCTACAGCTCGATCATGTACCGCGCGCTACAGCCGACGCCAGACCTGGTTTGGGTGCTGACCGGCAAAGAGGGAACGCTATCGTCCGTCAACCGGCGCAACTGCGAGCTCATCCAGGCGCAGCCGACCTTCGCCGATCTCGTGCTCGACGACGAGATACGAAAACCGATCGAGCGGCTGGCCGCTTCGTGGCGTGATGCCGCGACCAACAAGACGATCGCCGCGTTGCCCTGGGCCTCTTTGTGGGGCGCGCGCGGCGCCGGCAAGCGAACGATCGCAGCACGACTGGCCGCGATGCTCGGTAAGCCCCTGGTCTCGCTGAGCGTGGCACTCGTCGAAAAGCCGGCCTTCGTCGAGACCTTTCGGCGCGCGCAGCGCGACGCCAAGTGGCTGGGCGCGGTGCTCTATCTCGGCCCGCTCGGGCCGGACTATCTGACCAACGAAGGCAAAGAGCTGTTTCAGTGGATCGGAAACTGCGAGGTTCCACTGATCATCGGCGTTGAGGCGATGACCGCGCCGCGCCTGCGCATCACACGCACGATGAGCGAGCTCGGGCTGACGCCACCCTCGATGAAGAACCGCACGCTCTTGTGGATCGAAAAGTTGGGCAAGTCGGCCGCGCCCAAGCTCGACCTCGAACGGCTGTCGCGCGGCTACAAGCTCACCCCCGGCGAAATCACCGAGATCTCCGACGAGGCGCGCGCCATTTCGGAAGATGGCGCCGTCGACGCCCCGCTACTGGCACAGTGCGTGGAGCGGCGCATGCGCAACGAGATGGGCGACGTATCTCGCCGCCTGATCATTCGGACGACCTGGGACGACGTCGTCCTGCCCGACGTGACCGCCGCTCGCGTGCGCGAGTTCATTCATCGCAAGCTGTTCGAGGATCGCGTCTATCGCGAGTGGGGCTTCGACTCCCAGGTGCAGTACGGACGCGGGCTGGTTGCCCTGTTCTCCGGCTCGCCAGGGACCGGGAAAACGCTGCTCGCTGGCCTCATCGCCAACGAGCTCGGCCTCGAAATGTATCAAGTCGATCTCTCGCAGATCTTTTCGCGCTGGGTCGGCGAGACCGAGAAGAGCCTCGGCCGACTGTTCGACCAGGCCGAGCGTGCTCACGCCGTCCTCCTGTTCGACGAGGCCGACGCGCTCTTTGCCAAGCGCACCGAGGTGACCGATTCGCGCGACCGGTACGCCAACGTCACGGTCAACTATTTGCTGCAGCGGCTCGAGCAGTACAGCGGCGTCGCCGTTCTGACGACCAATAAAGACGCCTACCTTGACGACGCCTTGCGCCGTCGTTTGAGCCTGCAGCTGCGCATCGAAGATCCCGAGGAGCCCGAGCGGCTGCGGCTGTGGCGTAAGCACTTGCCGCGCAGCATGCCCGGCGTCGAGACGCTCGACCTCAACGTGCTCGCACGTGACTATGAGGTGACGGGCGGCTACATTAAGAACATCGCCATGCGCGCGGCATTTTTGGCCGCCGCGATGTCGACCCCGGTTTCAACCGAGCTCATCCAGCGAGCGGCGCTGTTCGAGATGGAGGACATGGGCCACGTCGTCTTCGAGAGCAAAGATGGACGGACGTCGCTCAATCAGAGCTCGTGGGTGGATTTCACCGAAGGCTGATCGGGCAGCGGCGCAGCAAAGCAGGGATGTAGAGGTGAAAAATGGCCGAATACGAAGACATGATTCACGAGAACGAAGAGGTTGTTCGCGTGAAAATGAAGGAGCAAGAGGCGACCCTGGCCCCGGCCATCATCCATTCGCCCGAGGGGGGTGAGGGCGCCGAAGGCGGCTTTGGGCGCGCCATCAAACCGAACGAGGGCGCGGGTGGCGGCGGCGACCCAGGCGACGACGGCGACGGGGGTGGCGACTTGGCCGCGGCCGAGCGCAAAGACGGCGACGGGGACGGTGACGGTGGAGGCGGCGGCAAAGGCGAGGGCGGGATGGCGAGCAAAAAAGAGATCCCCGCGACCGGCTTTTCCGCCGCGACCAAGCTGGCGACCGACGCGTCGGGCAGCATGGACTGGGGACTGGGAATGCTCGGCTTCACCAGTCCGGCTAAGTCGTCGTCGGGCTCGAGCGGCTCTGGCGGCGGCGAAGGCGGCGGCAGCTCGTCCCAGGAGTAGCCGCTGCAAGGGCTGTCCACGTCCGACGTGGTCGCGGCGCTGCAACTTTGCTCGACGCGATTCGCCGCGGCTTGGCCATCGGTTCTGCTGGTCGCGAGTGGAAAATTTCCGCCGCGGTAGGGCCCTTCAGGCCAGGGCGGGGGCGCAGTTTGGCGACAGCGCCTCACATTGGGCGACTTTCCCAAAAAAGGTTGCCTGTAAAGCTTGACATCGCACCCCCGTTTACATTTATGTAGTCACCCATGAACGCCATCAAACGAGCATTTTACACCGTCTCCATTCTTGGTCTCAGCTTCGCCTCCGTCGGATGCGGCGAGGTCGCCAACCAGAAGTGCAAGACGACCGCGCAGTGTGTTGCCCAGGCCAACATCAAGACTCAGCCCTTGGTCGTCGACGGCGGCCCCTCGAACCCACTCAATCCGGTGTGCTGCGGCGGCTACTGTTTGCTCCCGGCCAGCGGCTGCGACAGCACGTACACCTTCCAGACTGATGATCCGGGTTACGGTCAGTGCGCATCGACGACGCTGGCCAAGCAGTGCCCCGCCGCTCCTCAGCCGTAAGCAGCGCCCACGCCCGCTTGGCTTGCTGAAACGGGCTCCTTTCCGCGTTCCCGCGCGTCGAATGCCGGTCGCCTCCCTGCGATCGACATGGCCTCTCGTTGCCTGCATTATTCTACTTTCACCGTCGCTCGGCGCCGATCTCGGCGAGCTGAGCCCACCGTCAATCTGCGGTTACCTTCATGCGTGTGGCGTCTTGGTTTGGCGGCGGTTCGGGGTGGTGGGCAGAACGCCTCACAGCGATCGCGCCACGATAGACTCCGCGCGCCTTTGGCGGAGTCGGAGCGCGGCACAGCGACTGCAATTGCTGTCGGGCAGTGCAACTCGCACTCACACACTGGAGAACACCCATGAAGAAGATCCTGCTGGGCCTTGTCGCCGCTTTCGCTCTCACCTCGTTCGTCGCGCCGGTCATGGCTGACGACGCCCCGGCCGCCGGTGGCGACGCCGCTGCGAAGCCGATGAAGGCCAAGAAGGGCAAGAAGGCCAAGAAAGACGCCGCTGCCCCGGCCGCCGACGCGGACGCCAAGCCCGCCAAGTAGTTTCCGCTCCCCTTCGGGGGAACGAAGGAAGTCGAAAAGCCCGGACCGCGAAAGCGATGTCCGGGCTTTTTTTATGCGCGGCGCGCCAGCGGCGGCAGGCGTTAAATAAGCTCGAGGAGCTGATAAATCATGCGGGCCGTGGCGCCCCAGATTCGGTGATCATTCCACTGATATTCGTGCATGCGGTAGGTGTGGCCCATGAACCGGCGCTCGCCGGATTCGGTGTGGAGCTCCGGGCGCGCCAGCTCCCACAGCGTTGGCGTCAGCACCTCGGCCACCTCGCCGGGATGGGCCGTCAGCACAGCGCGATCGGCGATGTGCGCGATGACCGGCGTGATCAGAAAGCCGCTCGGCGTCGGCACGTCGTCGAGAAAGCCGAGCACGTCGACGTCGGCCGACGAGATCGCCAGCTCCTCATGCGCTTCCCGGATCGCCGCGGCCGCGGCATCGACATCGCTGGTCTCGCGCTTACCCCCGGGAAACGAGATCTGTCCGGCATGCGTCGGCAGCGCAGCGTGGCGCACAGTGAGCACCAGCCGCTCCGGCGCCGGCGCCAGAATCGGCACCAACACCGCCGCTTCACGCAGTGTTCCGGCAGGCAAGGTTTGACGAGGCCGCTCGGCCAGACGCCGTCGCAGCTCCTCGAGATCGAGCGTCATCGAGCGTCAAAGCGGGAAGGAAGATTCAGCTAGACGCTGAAGCTCGAACCGCAACCGCACGTGCTCTTGACGTTGGGGTTGTTGAACTTGAAGCCGGCGCCCTGCAGCCCTTCGACGTAATCCACCGACGTGCCGGCCAGATACTGCAGGCTCATCTCGTCGATGACCAGCTTGACGCCGTGCGATTCGAACGTGCGATCGGCGTCGGTCATCTGATCGAAAAACAGATCATAGGAAAAGCCGGAACAGCCGCCGCCAATGACGCGCAGCCGCAGCCCATAGCCTGCGTCGATCGCCTCGGAGGCCTGAATTTCGCGAACCTTTTCCGCGGCTTTTTCGGTCAAAAGGAGCATCGGCTCCTCGGTGCCGTCGTTGGCGCTACCGTCGCCCACGCTGACGTTGCTGGGCGCGGGGCTCGGGGCTGTGGCGTGCTCGTGAGCGTGCATCTCGGAATCCATGAGTCCTCCTGACCGCGGAAGTCTACGTCGTTTCGCGGTCGCCCGCTACCTGTTGTCGTCGGGTGCTGTCGGCGGGCCTGGAAATCCGCGCCATCCCGACTTATGAAGGGGCCATGGCGACGTTTCAGCAAGTCCTGGCAAAAGTGAAGTCCGAGATCAAAGAGGTCACCGTCGACACGCTGGCCAAAAACCGGCCGCTCAACCTGGTCGACGTGCGCGAGTCCGACGAGTACGACGACGGCTACATTCCCGGTGCGCTATGGATTCCGCGCGGCAAGCTGGAGCTGCGCATCGAAGATGCCGTCCCCGACCACAACGCGGAGGTCGTTCTCTACTGTGCCGGCGGAACGCGCTCGGCGCTGGCCACGCGCACGCTGCACGAGCTCGGCTACAGCAATGTCTCGTCGCTAACCGGCGGCTTTGCGGCGTGGAAAAAGAGCGGCGGCGCGATCGACAAGCCGTTCCACTTCAGCGCCGCGCAGAAGAATCGCTACGCGCGTCACCTGATGCTGCCCGAGGTCGGTGAAGTGGGGCAGGCCAAGCTCTTGTCGGCCAAGGTGCTGTTGCTCGGTGCCGGTGGGTTGGGGGCGCCGGTGGCGCTCTATCTCGCCGCGGCCGGCGTCGGCACGCTCGGTCTGGCCGACGACGATGTGGTCGACGAATCCAACTTGCAGCGCCAGGTCATCCACTCGACGGCGCGCGTCGGCCGACCCAAAGTCGACTCCGCGGCCGAGGCCATCAACGGACTCAATCCCGACGTTAAAGTCATCAAGCACCAGCTGCGGCTGACCTCGGAGAACGTCCTCGATGTCATCAAAAATTACGACCTCATCGTCGACGGCACCGACAATTTCCAGACCCGCTATCTTCTCAACGATGCGTCGCTGATCTTGAAAAAAACCGTTGTCAACGCGTCGATCTTTCAGTTCGAGGGGCAGGTCACCGTGTTCAAGCCGTTCGAAGGGCCGTGCTATCGCTGCCTCTATCCCGAGCCGCCGCCGCCGGGCCTGGCGCCGTCGTGCAACGAAGCCGGCGTGCTTGGCGTGTTGCCGGGCGTCGTCGGACTCATCCAGGCCACCGAGGCGATCAAGCTGATCCTCAAGATTGGCAAGCCGCTCATCGGACGGCTCCTTCAGTACGACGCGCTGGGCATGAAATTTCGCGAGTTCAAGCTGCCACGCGATCCCAAATGCGTTGTGTGCTCGGACCCCACCAAAAAAATCGAGCTCATCGACTACGAAGCGTTTTGCAGCATTTGACCACCCGCCCCTCAGGGCGGTGATATGATGTCAGCGTGATTCAAGTCGGCTCTGTCGTCGGTAACTATGAGGTCTTGGCGAAGGTCGGCGAAGGGGCCATGGGCTCCGTGTTTTCGGCCCACCATCCGCGCATCGGCAAAAAAGTGGCGTTGAAGGTCATTCACGCCGAGCTCGCCACCAACGAAGAGATGCTCAGTCGCTTCTTTCAAGAGGCGCGCGCGGTGACGCAGATCGGCCACGAGAACATCGTCGAGGTGCAGGACTACGGACAGACTCCCGAGGGCGAGAACTTCATCGTCATGGAGCTGCTCGAAGGGATCGGCCTGGGCGACCTCATCAAAAAGCATGGCGCACTGTCGGTGCCGCGAGCGACGCACATCGCGCTGCAGATGTCGGACGGGCTGGCGGCGGCGCATGCGCGCGGCATCATCCACCGCGACCTCAAGCCCGACTACGTCATGCTCATTCCGCGCGGCGGCGATCCCGACTTCGTCAAAATCCTCGACTTTGGCCTGGCCAAGCTGGTCGGGCCCAACGCCGGCGGCGCCAACAGCCCCAAGACGGCCACCGGCTCGCTTTTGGGCACGCCGCACTACATGGCTCCCGAGCAGGCCGAATCTTCCAAGGACGTCGACCAGCGGGCCGACGTCTATTCGTTGGGTTGCATCCTCTTCCAATTGCTGACCGGCCGCGTGCCGTTCCCCGGCGAAGGATTTGGCGACGTTCTCATCAAGCACATCCGCGATCCGCCGCCGCTGCCATCGCGGCTCAATCCGCAGGTGCCCAAGGGCATCGAAAAGATCGTGCTCCACGCGCTGGCCAAGAAGCCGGATTTTCGCTTTGCCAACATGGAGGATTTTCGCCGCGCGTTGCGCGACCCGGAGCGGTTTCAGCAGGGCATGGAGGACGCCGAGCTCCGACTCACGCCATCGGAGCCGATGCCGGCGCCGCAGATCAATCGAGGTGGCACGCCGTTCGACGAAGCGCCGCTGACTATTCAAGCGCCGCGCATGGCGCCAACGCGACTGCCGAATAATGCGCAGACCGTGCAGGGCGAGGCCCCGCCGCAAGTGCAGGCCGCGATTGACGCGCGCCGGGCCGCCGAGCAAACCCGACCCGCGACGGGTGGGCGATCGACGGTGGCGCAGCCGCATGTCGCGCTGCGAAAGCCCAAGGCGAAGGGCGGCGGAGTGGGGCTGATTATCGGGCTGGTGGCGGTCGTCGCGCTCGGGGTCGGCGGCTTCTTCGGCTGGCGCGCGCTGCGCGGCGAGGTCACGATCGAAGTCAAGTCGGACCCGGACGGCGTCGAGGTGGTCGACGGAATCAAGCGACTCGGCGTGTCGCCGTTGACGGTCAAGGTGCCGCGCAGCGCGACCCCGCGCGTGCTGGAGTTTCGCAAGACGGGGTTCCTGTCGGCGCAGCGTACCGTCAAACTGGACGCGGATCAGAGCCTGATCATTCGCCTGTTGGAGAAGTCGACCGACGACGACGATGCGCCAGCCAAGCCGACGCCAGTGACGGTTGCCGTCAAGCCGAAGCCGACGCCGGTCGTGGCCACGCCGATAGTGACGGCGGTCGCAGTCAAGCCGACGCCGATCGTGGCCAAGCCGACACCGGCTGTGGCGAAGCCGACACCCGTCGTGGCCAAGCCGACACCCGTGACTGCGCCCGAGGTACACCACGACAATCCGCCGCGAAAAGTCGTGCATGTGCATGAAACGCCGAAAATAAAAAAGCCAAAAAAAGAAGAGCAACCGCTCCTGATGAGCCCGACGCTGTAGCGCGTCGCTGCCGGTCCGACCGATTGCCCAGTTGCGGATGCCGGGGCCGACACGTATAGATTCCGCGACTCATGGAAAACGACAAACACAGCCACAGCTTGACGCTCGGTGAATCCGGATTCGTCTACGCCGACCTGCATTCGCCGGCGCGCCTCAAGGAGCTCTTCGACCGCTTCTGCGCCGAGCTCACGGCCAAAGATCCTGCGCTCTTTGCCCGCTATCGCGCCTATCTCGCGCACGAAGCGCTGGCCCCCGAGGCGTTGTCGACGCTGCTCGTCGAGGTCGCACCGCACGTGTCGCGCTTTGTCGTTCGGCTGTTCGGCGTCGAGGCGGTCTGGGAGGCGCAGCGACGCACGGTGATCGAGGAGCTGGGCGTGTTTCGCTTCAAAGACGAGTTCGTCAAGCGGCGCGCGCTGCGCCGTCAGGTCGAGAGCTTCGAGAGCGCCCTGGCCGCGGGTGACGCCGTCTTGGCCGCGCTGGGCGTAACGGCTGCGGATCGCGACAGCGAGCGGACGATTGCGCGCGTCGTGCTCGCGCTGCTCGACCGTGAGCTCGAGCTCAAGGCCGTGCCCAAAGAGGACGCCGCGGCTTTCGCCTCGCTGGCCGAGGTGCGCGATCAGCTCGTCGCGCTCGAGCACTGGATCGTAGCCCGTAAAGACTATCTATCGCTTACGTGGCATTCTTACCATTTTCCACACACGCTGCCAGGTCCGCTCGAGCTGGTCAAGATTCGCCGCCCTTCCGAAAAGCATCCCGAAGAGCTCGACGGACCGGTCGACAAACGCCGCGCGCGCGACGGCTTCAAGCTCACCGATCGCCGCATGTCTCCGACGGAGATTCTCGCTCAGGTCGACTACTGCCTCTATTGCCACGACCGCGACAAGGACTCTTGCTCCAAAGGGTTACGCGACAACAAGACCGGGCAGATCAAACCCAACGGGCTCGGCATCTCGCTCGAGGGCTGTCCGCTCGAGGAGAAGATCTCCGAGATGCACCTCATCAAGCGCGGCGGCGATTCGGTCGGCGCGCTGGCGCTGGTATGCGTCGACAATCCGATGTGCGCCGGCACCGGCCATCGCATCTGCAACGACTGCATGAAGGCGTGCGTTTTCCAAAAGCAGGAGCCGGTCAACATCCCGCAGATCGAAACCTCGGTATTGACCGACGTCCTGGCCATGCCGTGGGGCTTCGAGATCTATCACCTATTGACGCGCTGGAATCCGCTCAACGCGCGCCGCCCCTATCCCTTGCCCTATCGCGGCAAAGACGTGCTCGTCGTTGGGATGGGGCCGGCCGGGTACACCCTGTCGCATCATCTTCTCAATGAAGGGTTCGGCGTCGTCGGAGTCGACGGGCTCAAGCTCGAGCCGCTGCCGGCGCCGCTGGCCGGCCAGATCGACGCCGACGGCCGCTGGTCGCCGCCGCCGGTCCAGGATCTTTCGCGCCACATGGTCGAGCTCGACGAGCGCGTTCTCTCCGGTTTCGGCGGGGTGTCGGAGTACGGCATCACCGTGCGTTGGGACAAGAACTTTTTGACCGTCATCCAGGCGATTTTGCTGCGCCGCGAAAAATTTCGCGCGTACGGCGGCATTCGACTCGGCGGTACGGTCACCCTCGACGACGCCTGGACGCTCGGCTTCGATCACGTGGCGATTGCCGTTGGCGCCGGTAAGCCGACGGTCATCGACATGGAGAACAACCTGGTGCGCGGCGTGCGCAAGGCCTCCGACTTTTTGATGGCGCTGCAGCTCACCGGCGCGTTCAAAAAAGATTCGCTGGCCAATCTGCAGGTGCGGTTGCCGGCGCTGGTCATCGGCGGCGGCTTGACCGCGATCGACACTGCGACCGAGCTTTTGGCCTATTACGTTGTGCAGTGCGAAAAAATTCTCGCTCGCTGGGAGGCGCTCGGCGCCGATCCCAAAGCCACACCGGGTGCCCGTTTCGACGCCGAAGAAAAAGAGGGCCTCGACGAGCTCCTGGCTCACGGACGCGCGCTGCGGGCCGAGCGCGAGCTGGCGCAGCGTGAACATCGCGCGGCGAATTTCCAGACGCTACTGCGCGCGTGGGGCGGGGTGGCGATCGCCTACCGCAAGAAGATGACCGACTCGCCGGCCTATCGGCTCAACCATGAAGAGGTCGAAAAGGCGCTCGAAGAGGGCATCAGCTTTTACGAGAATCTCAATCCGCTCAAGGCCGTGGCCGACGCAGGAGGCGCGCTGCGCTCGGTCATTTTCAAGCGCCCCGACGGGACGGCGCTCGAATTGGCGGCGCGAACGGTGTGCGTCGCCGCAGGGACCAGCCCCAACACGATCTACGAAAAAGAGTTCCCCGGCACCTTCCAGCTCGACAAAAAGGGCTTCTTCGCGCCGCACTCGCCGCACATCGTCGACGGAAAAGTCGTCCTCGAAGCCGACCCGCACGGCTTTTTCACGTCGTACAGCGACGCCGCTGGCCACCTGGTCAGCTACTACGGCGACAATCATCCGCGCTACGCCGGCTCAGTAGTGCGCGCGATGGCTTCTGCAAAAAACGGCTACGCGCATGTCGCGGCGCGCTTCGCTGAGTTCGCCGGCACGGCCGCCGAGCTGGCGCTGCTCGAAGAAAAATGGCGCACCACGGTGGCCCGGCTCGACGATCAGCTGCTGGCCACGGTCGTCGCAGTGCTGCGTCTGACGCCGACCATCGTCGAGGTCGTGGTGCGCGCCCCGCTGGCCGCGCGCCGGTTTGCGCCGGGGCAGTTCTATCGCTTGCAGAACTTCGAAGCCAAGAGCCGGGTCGTCGAAGGGACGCGCTTGACGATGGAGGGGCTGGCGTTGACCGGCGCCTGGAAAGACGACGAAAAGGGACTGCTCGGCACCATCGTGCTCGAGATGGGCAGCTCGTCCCGGCTGTGCGCGGCGCTCGAAGTTGGCGAGCAGGTCGTGCTCATGGGGCCGACCGGAACAGCGACGGAAATCCCCAGCGGCGAGACGATTCTTTTGGCCGGTGGCGGGCTCGGCAACGCGGTCCTCTTTTCGATCGGCAAAGCGCTGCGCGTGGCCGGCTGCCACGTCATTTATTTTGCGGCGTATCGCAGCGCGGTCGACGTCTTCCGGATGGACGACATCGAGGCCGCGGCCGACGAGGTCATCTGGTCGACCGACCTCGGGCCGGCAATCACGCCGCGCCGGCCGACCGATCATGCGCTCGTCGGCAACGTCGTCGAAGCGATGACCGCCTACGCGCAGGGCAAGCTCGGCCCGCACACGTCGCTGGGGGACGTGCGCCGCATTGTCGCCATCGGCTCGGACCGAATGATGCGCGCGGTGCGCGACGCTCGCCGCGGCATTCTGTATCCGTTTCTCGACCCGTCGCATTCGGCGGTGGCGTCCATCAACTCGCCGATGCAATGCATGATGAAAGAGGTCTGCGCGCAGTGCCTGCAAAAGCACATCGACCCGGTCACCGGCGCCGAGACCGTCATTTTCTCGTGCGTCAATCAGGATCAGCCGATGGACTCGGTCGACTTCGACAATCTGCAGTCGCGGCTCAAGGCCAACAGCCTGCAGGAAAAGATGACCAACCTCTGGCTCGACCGCCTGCTCGCCGCCCGCCGCCTCGACGGCAAGACCTCCGTTTAGCAAACCCGCTTAAGCGGTCGCTAAATCGGCCAGCGCTCGCCGCAGCTTGCCTTTGAGCCGTAGCTCCAGCTGACGCACTCGCTCGCGCGACAGATGAAGGTGCGTGCCGATCTCGGCCAAGGAGTCGGCGTCGTCGGTCAGGAGGCGGCGCTCGATGATGTAGCGGTCGCGCGGCGCCATGCCGTTGGTTACTGCGTCGATGGCTTGACGAATGCGGGCGTCCCGCTCGCTCCGGGCCAGCAGCTCCTCCTGCCCTTTTTGCTTGGTGTCCTCCAGCAGGTCGAGCCGTGTGACGTCGCTGTCGCGATGCGCCGCGGCGTCGAGCGACACGTCGCGCCCGCCGAGCCGACTGCTCATGTCGCGAATGCGATCGGTGGTGGTGCCGAACTTTTCGGCCAGCTGCACGTCGATTCGATCGTCGCTGCCGGCGACGCCGAGCGCGGCTGCGATGCGCGCGCGCTCACGCCCCATGCGAAAGAACAGCCGCGATTGCAACGGCCCGGTTCCAACGCCGACCAGCGACCACTGCTTGAGCACGTGCGCCAAGATATAGGCGCGAATCCAGTACGACGCATAGGTCATGAAGCGCAGCTTGCGCGCCGGCTCGAACCGGCGGACGGCCTCCATCAGGCCGATGTTTCCCTCCTCCACCAGATCGGCGAGGCGAAACCCGTAGCCGTTGTAGTGCCGCGCGATCTTGACCACGAAGCGCAGATTGGCCTCGGCCAGCGTGTGCGCCGCGGCCAGATCGTGGCGCCGGCGCCAACGTCGCGCCAAGGTCAGCTCGCTTTTACCGTCGAGCAGCGGATAGCGCGCGATGTGGTTGAGATACGATTGAAAGCCGGCGTCGTCGCGGATTACCTGGCCCATGGGCTCGTCCCCCGAGGATGAGATGCAGTGCACGCGCGAATGAGTTTCACTCGTCCGCTTGACGGGGACTCTCGGTAAGACGATGTTGAACGGGTGATCTGGGCCGCCGTCGGATTGGGAGCTTTCGTGCTGGCGTTCTTCGTGGCGCAGCGCGCGGCGCGCGTGACGCAGGCGCAATCCGATGCCGCGCTCAAAAGCGAGCGGGACGGGATTGTCGCTGTCGCGCGTGGTGCCGCCGCTGCCGATGCCG
>JBBQIO010000032.1:0-12510 GCA_038325015.1 Polyangia bacterium | reverse complement strand
GTGTGCCTGTTCGGAGTGCCAGTCCATTTTGGGTCCGGCGGCCTATTTCGTCGACCTGATGCACTTTATCGACGAAAACCTGCTCGACCAGTTCAAGGCGCCCGGCCACCCACTCGATTTGAAAACGCGTCGTCCCGACCTGTGGACACTTGAGCTGACCTGCGACAACACGACCAACCGCGTCGCCACACTCGACATCATCAATGAGATTCTGGAAAATTATTGCGCTCAAGGATTGGGTTACACCGGTGCCCTAACCGACCGTGCGTCGATTCAGGCTCTAGTGTACGGCGTGGTCAACTCGCGACAACCGACCTCGTTTCAGCTTCCATTCTTCTTGCCGCTGGCCAGAATCACTTCTTATCTCGCACAGCTGGGACACAGCCGGGCTCAGGTTGCCAGGGCAGCAGCAGCGCCGGTCGCCATTCAGACCGAAGCCGAGCTTGGCCTGTCTTCGACCGAGCTGGCCGTGGTCGTGACCCCGCGAAATCAGGCGTCGGACCTTGGATATCAAAGTCAGATTTACGCAATCACATTCGCCGGAGCTCGCGGCTATGTGGATTCCATCGATGCCGCGGAGTTGTACACCGCGATGGGTCTGTCGCGCGCTACATTGGGCCAGTTGCTGGCAACTGCGTTCATTTCGCCGGCAGGTTACCCGGTTACTATCTTCGCCGCCAAACGCACACCCGATAGTGTGCAAAATGATGTCGAGTGGGTAGTTGGCCTAACGGTTCGTGCGTTGGACGCAATGAATCGGTTTACCCGTCTGCAGCGTGCAACCGATTGGTCGGTGGCCGAGTTGTCCCAGGCTTTGACCGCCCTCGGCAATGCTACGGTCCCGACCAACGTCGACCGCGTTGCTCAGCTTCACGCTCTACAGGCCAGATTAGGACTGACGGTGGCCGAGGCGAGCGCCATGGCTGGTCAGATTCCCAATGCGCCCGCCGGCGAATCCCTGTTCGATCGGCTGTTCAACACGCCGGCATTGGTCGCCACTAGTGGCCCATTTCCAGTGCAGGACGCGCCAAGATTCGTCGATCCCGGCTTGCGACAGACCAGCAGCGCACCGGCCGATCCAAATCTGCCTCGACTCCTAGTCGCACTCTCGATCAGCCTGGGTGAGCTATCGACCCTGGTGCTTCATTTGACGTCCTCTTTAGTGCAGAGCGCAGTGGGATCCTCGCCGTCTCATCTTGATCCCACAGCGGCCAACGAAGACGATCGTTATTTCGTTCTGTCCATCGGCAATCTGTCGCTGCTGTACCGGCATGCGCGATTGGCCCGGGCATTGGGCGTCTCGATTGCCGACCTGTTTCAATTGCTGAGCTTCACTTCATTCGGCCTGGTATCCGGTCTGGCTGAGGCCGAGGCCGTGACCGAGCTTTACGATTGGTGGCAGAGTAGCGGGTACACACTCGACGATGTTTCAGTGGCGCTCGGTCAGGCTCCGCGCAGCGCGGCGGACTATCCATCCCCGGCCAAGGAGGCGGCGGCGATCGTCGCAACGGCCGCGACCGCACTGGAGTTCTCCGAGACGGTGTTCGCGGTCGCCTTGGGAACGACAGAGCAGGCTTCGCAAGCGCTGATCTTGGCCAATTCCGGCCTGATCGAGCCGACTTCTGACAATAAGTGGCGTCTCCGCGCGGGCGTGGACGTTTTGGCCAGCAGCACAGCGATTGCGATTCCAGCGAATACGACGATTCCGCTGCCGCCGTCCGGATCGCGGCCGGCCACCGACGCCGACATTCGCGCCGTGCTCGCCCCCTACCAGGCGCAATCCGTATTGGTGACGAAGCTGGCATCTGCGTTATCGGTGAGCACCGACAAGCTCAAGGCATTGGCGGCCCTGGCCGGACAGGCCGGCGCTTTGGGCTCGGCGGGCGTCGCTGAGGCGGTGCAGGGTGCGGCCACTGTCGACCCGCTGGTTACCCTTATTGCCAATATGATTCCACTCTCGGTCGCGCTGTCCGAAGCCCCTTGGGACGCGGCGGCGATCGAATTCTTGAGGAGAAATACCGCACTATTCTCGGCAAAGGCATTGCCCCAATTATCGACTGCCGTTGGACGGCTCCATGTCCCATGCGTTGATCTGGAACAGCTTCGGGCGATCCGGACGTACAGTCGGCTCGCAGAGCGTCAGTTGGGCGCTGCGTCCAATGCGCGTTTGGTGGATGCCGCCGAACTCCAAGCCGCCCTGAGCGCCTACAATCCGGGAACGTCGATGGAGCCGCCGGCCTTCGACACCAGCACCGACCTGGCGCTGTCGCGCGTGCTGAACGTGTCGCCTGGCCTCGTCGTCGGACTTAGAGCACAGGTCGTACTGCCAACCGTAGCTGCAGCGGCACTTGAGCAGCTCGACCAAGCCACCCAATTGGCCAATTCAATAGGGGTCGATGGGGCCACGTTTGGCGGGATACTATCCGACGACTTTACCGTCGCCACACACGCCGCCGATGCGCTCTTGACGGTGATTAGCAAGCGAGTGAGCGATGAAAACGAGCGCGCCGTCCAGCTCGACAAAGCGGAGCAGCCGGTCCGCGAAGCCAAACGCGATGCGCTAGCCGCTTATCTCATTCACAGCAGCAGCCCGCAGCGCTGGACCTCGCTCACCGCGCTGTATGAATATTTTCTCATTGACGTGGCCAGTGGTGGGTGCGCGTCGACCTCGCGGGTAGTCAGTGCGACGCTTTCCGCGCAGCTCTACGTATACCGGGCGATCATGAGCCTGGAACGAGGGCCAGCCGGCGGGGCGGCGCCGAACACACTTTTGCTCCCGCCCGACGCTCAGCTGGAGTGGCAGTGGCGGCAAAATTACCGCGTTTGGCAAGCCAACCGGCAGGTGTTTCTGTGGCCGGAGAATTATCTCGACCCCGACTTGAGAGACGACAAGACACCGCTTTTTCGGGATATTTCGTCGACGCTGCTGCAAAGTGACATCAGCGACGAGAATGTACTCGATGCCTACACCAATTATTTGGCCGGCTTCGAAGAATTGGCCACGCTCAAAATCGCCGGTGCCTATCACCAGGTTCCTGCGGCTATCGCTTTCCCGCGCTCTCACGAAGACGGTGCCAACGCGGCCAGCACGACAGGCACCGCCGGAAATATGGCGGATGTCTTACATCTGGTTGGCGTTACGTCGACCGACCCGCCCACTTTTTATTACCGTACCTGCACCAACTTATTGGCCAGCGGAAAGCTCCCCTACAGCGCGGAGGCTTGGACTCCGTGGACCAAGATTGGTGTACAGATTTCCGCCAAGAAGGTATCGCCGATTATTCACGCGGGCCGGCTTTACCTGTTCTGGGTGGAAATCACCACCAGGCCGCTAAACCAGGTCAAAAGTGGTGAGAGCGATTTCGTCGGCTATCGCCACTCGATGACTGTGAGGTTTACGTCGCTGCGGCCGGACGAAACATGGACGGCGCCTCAGACCATCAAACTCCCGTTGGTAATCCCCCCTCCGCCTCTGAAAAATGGTCAGAAGCCCCCAACGGGGTGGGAATCCCCATTCGGCCCGGCGGCGGGCCAGGTGAGTGACCTGCTGGTTTCCAAGCCAGTCAATAGCGTCGCAGAAAATGGTGGAAAAGCCCCGTATGATCCGCTCGGGCGAATTCAATTTGAGCCTATTGATGACTACACATTGAGTGGGCCGAATTGGGATTCAATCTGGCTGAATTCCTATAGCGACACACGGCTACTCCTTATGTTTCGCAATTTTGTCGCTTTTTTTGACATCGATATCGTCAATAAGACGGCCACTGCCGGCGACTCCGGAGGCGAATATGTCGGGCCAGTTCAACAATTACTAGCCATTAAAAACGGAACTGCACTCTACGCCGGAACGGGCTCCGCCTATTTGTTTCCGCCACAACCGGCTTTTTCCAACGTCGTTATCGAGGAGTCTCGACTCGCCACTTTTGAAATCGACTTTGTCGGTGGCGCTAAGCTGGGTACAATTAATAATTTGTACCGGACGCAGATCACAACCGTCACGCCCAACGAGGTCCTGGCCATTCCAGGGTGGGAAGAGGACTTGATTATTCAGTCGGGAGACGACTGGATGTTGCTGCAGCACCGGGTGAATGCTCCCGAGCAGAGTACGTACACGCTTCGTCGCCTCGGGACCAGCCTGGCCGACACGTTGTCTCGTCAACTGTACCAGACCAATGTAGATGGGCTGCTGCAGACGGCTACCCAGCTTCGGCTGGCGGAATCACGCCTTGGGCTCCAGCTTACATCGCACATCACCGATTTATCGAAGCCAGGTACACTCGATTTCTCCGGTGCATTGGGCGTCTATTATCGTGAGCTGTTCTTTCAGATTCCATTCTTGATCGCCAATGCGCTCAGCTCGCGCGGCCGCTACGCCTCTGCGCAGCAGTGGTATAACTACATCTTCGATCCAACCAGCAGCGAAACGATCGCAGCGCCAGAGGCAGAGACCGACCGGGTTTGGCGCTATCGGGAGTTCCGCAATCGGAATGCGCCGTCTTTGCGCGCGATTTTGACGGACGGCTCGTCGATTGGGACCTATAAGCAAGATCCGTTCAATCCGTGGGCGATCGCGCGCCAGCGCATCAGCGCGTTTCAAAAAACGATGGTGATGCACTACGTCGCCAATCTCATCCATTGGGCGGATTCTCTGTTTGCGCAATTTACGATGGAGTCAGTGAACGAAGCATTGATGCTGTACATCATGGCGTCGGATATTTTGGGCCCCAGGCCAGACGAGCTCGGGGACTGCGGGTTGGCGATGAAAACGCCGACCTATGCCACGATCGCGCCCTTCATCAAGGGGCAAAGCGACATCTTCATCGAAGAGCAGGAAACGCTGACCATCCCGCCGCCGCCTCCCACAGGTGGCCCAACCCACTCGCCGCCGAAACACACGCCGCCTCCTACTCCGCTGTACATGGCAGACGATGCCGCGCTGGCGCATGCGCGTCAGCAGACGTCTTTGCCCTCTTCGTCGACTCAGAAGGTGGGCTCGAACGCAACGACCGATGGGGTCTTCCCCGGCTTGGGTTCGAACAAGACCCGAACGCAGAGCTGGGGACCGGCGTTTTCCAATGCCACCACCACATCGTCCGACGCGGCAGGGGGGCGGATGGTGGGCGCCGCCCGCCAGAACGATTCTGGTGGATGGGTGGGACGGTACGCGTATTCGTTCGTCAGGCAGCTGTCGTTCCCAGCATTTTGTGTGCCGGAAAATCCGCAGCTCCTATCCTACTGGGACACGCTGACTGACCGGCTGTACAAAATACGACACTGCGAAGATCTCGACGGTAACAGACGGGAATTGGCGTTATTTGCGCCGCCCATCAATCCGCAACAATTGGTGGCATTGGAGGCCGCTGGGCTCAGCCTGGAAGACGTGCTCGGCAGCGGCAATGGCGACCTTCCGCCCTATCGCTTTGTCTATCTCATCGAGCGCGCCAAAACATTCGCCTCGACGCTCGCTGGCTTCGGGGCAGCGCTTCTGTCGGCCCTGGAAAAGAAGGACGGGGAGCAGCTCAATCGCCTTCGGCAAACGCAGCAGATCAATCTCACCCAGCTGACCACGCAGACCCGCCAGCTCGAGATCGAGAGCGCCACGCAGTCGCTGAATGCCCTGAATCAGCAGCTCGAGTCTGCCAAATATCGCAGTACGTACTACGCCAATCTGATTGCACAAGATCGCAACGACTGGGAGGTTGTCGAGTCGGAGAGTCGGCACGCCGCTTCGACCATTCGAGGAGCTGAGGCAACCTTGGGATTCCTCTCGGCGGCATTTGGCCTCATCCCACAGATTGGATCTCCATTTGCCATGAAGTATGGCGGAGTGGAGTTGCACAATGGAATGACGAGCTTTTCCGATGCGAGTGGGGCGCTGGCAGCGATTGCCGATAGCATCGCTTCGTCGGCCAGCCTTGAAGGCAATTTCGCGCGTCGCGTGGAGGGTTGGCAGAATCAAAAGCAATTGGCCGACTACGACGTCACCGGATTGAAGTCACAAATTAAAGCAGCCACCATCCGCCAGCAGATCTCCGAGGCGGCTTTGGCGCTGCACCTCAAAAGCATCGACCAGATGAATGACATGCTGGCGTTTACGGATGGAAAATTCACCAATCTCGGTCTGTACACCTGGCTCTCGGCGCAAATGCAGACCGTCTACCGCGCGGGCTTTCAAAATGCGCTCGGCTTGGCACGGCTGGCCGAGCAAGCCTGTCGTTTCGAGCGCGGCGACGACACGCTCCCCGATTTGGCGGTCAGCTACTGGGATCCCCAATACGGGGGTCTCTTAGCTGGAGATCGACTGCTGACGGACCTGCAGACGCTGGAAAAGCGCTTCATCGAAACCAACTATCGCACGCTAGAAATCGAGCAATCGTTCGCCGTTTCACAAATTGCCGCCGATGCGCTGGTAAATTTACGGCAAACCGGCCAATGCGATTTCAGCATTGCCGAGGAGATCATCAACCTCACCTATCCTGGCCATTACAAGCGGCGCATCAGAGGCGTGCGCCTGACGATTCCCTGCATAACCGGGCCGTATGTCAACGTGGGTGCCACGCTGTCGCTGACGTCGAGCAGCGTACGCACCCGGCCGACTACCAAGAGTAGCGACCTACACATCATGCCCCCGACGCGGACCGTGGCAGTGGCCGCCAGTCGGGCCCAGAACGACGCTGGGGTATTCGAATTCTCCTTTCGCGACGAGCGCTACATGCCGTTCGAGGGATTGGGCGTAGTGAGCACTTGGAGCCTCATGCTGCCCACGGCCGTGCGCTCGTTCGACTACGGCAGCATTAGCGATATCATTCTAACGATCAGCTACCAGGCGGAGCAAGACGCCGGCTTGCGGCAGCTGGTCGAGGAGAGCAACGGGCAGACCGTTGCGACGCTGGTCGAGTATTTCAAGACCATACCGGCCAAGCTGGTTATCAGCCTGCGGCAGGACTTTGCCAGCGCATTTGCCCAGCTCATCCAGAGCCCATTGGGGACGCCGGTCGCATTGACCCTCACCCCGCTGCAGTTTCCATTTTTTGCCCGCGCTTACAAGATCGTCGTGACGAATGCGCTGTTCTTGCTGGCCACGGCGCCAGGCGTTTCGCTCGGCACGTTCAAAATGACCATCGATGCTGCACCGCAAACGGACTATGCGTCGCAGACGAATCTCGGCGGGCTCGCCGGGCAATCGTTACCGGACGCTTTTACTACCAATATTCTGAGCGCCCATACCGTGACCGTCACCGACGCGGGCGGATTGGCACTGATCAATCCACCGCCAGGCAGTCCGGCGGCAGTCGATCCGAGCAAGTTGCAGGATGCGCTGATCTATTTGGAGTATGTGTTGGCCTGAGGAGATCGGCCGGCTCGAAAAAACGTCCGCGCGAAGTCAGATCGATTTAGGCCGTCGTGCGTACCTCCGCCTGGAGGTCCTATGCGCTCATTGATCGTCACCTTGGGTTTGCTTGCTGCCTTGCCGGCTTTTGCCGAAAGCTCGTTCGCGCCGTTGCCTGCCGACCAGACGGGCGGCCGCCACACCGGGCTCGAGATCCGGGTCGTCACCTACGACGGCAGTGTCAACGGTGCGCTCACCGTCGATGTCCGCAATCCGACCAAGAGCGCGGTCGATTTCTCGGCGCGCGGGCTCTACTTTGTTCCGGAAGGCGACGCCAACACGGCGCCGCAGCGTCTTGGCGCAGTCGGCCCGTTTCAGCTGCAGGCCGGACTGAAGTGGGTGCGGCGCGAGCAGACGACCATCGCCTCGGGTGCGACGGCGCGCATGAAGCTCGACGTGTATTGCATCGATTCGCAGCGCGGCAGCCCGAGCTCGGCGACGTCGTTTCGTCCGGCGACGACGCGCGTCCCCAAGCCGCTGGCCGACAAGATCGACGCCGACACCAAAGCCGCAACCCAGGGCCTCGGCGGCCAAGGGGCACCGGCAGCCAAGTCGGCGGTGCAGTCCGAAGTCTGGAAGAATCGCGACCAGCATTGGATCCCGCTCGACGGTGAAGGTCGCCAGGAAGCCGGCAAGAAGTAGGCGCCCTTAGCGCGGCGCGCTTGCCGCGGGGTATCATAGTCACGTTGGACATCGTCTGGATTGGCTACACGACGCAGTATCGGGGCGGCTCGGCCGAGTTCGCGCGCGCCGCGCAAACGCTCGCACTCGACAAACGCGCCCAGTTTCCCACCGCCGATGTCCGTGTCGTCGCGCTTGATTTGAAGCGCGACTTCGTAGCGGCGATGTCCGCGATGGTGCAGAAAAACGAGCACCTCGCCGAGCTCCACTTCATCGGTCATTCGGGCATGTACGGAATCATGTTCGGCTCGACGCGCTGGCCCGAGCAGCTCAGCCCGTACGAGTGGAGCGTGCTCGCGATTCCGTTCAGCGACGGCGGGCGCGCCTATTTCCACGCCTGCCGCACGGCGCGCTGGTTCGCCGGATTTTTCGCGCGCACCTTCGGTGTCGAGACGTTCGGCCACCACGGCTATACGACGATGTCGCGCGCGCCCGATCATTTTGCCCGCGTCACGGCGGCGGGGCAGCCGATCTATGTCGTCAGCTGCCCGGGCCGAAAGACGCACGGACTGGCCGGTAGCTTCCGCAAGTATCTGCTTGGCGCGCAGAGCTTTCCTATGACCGCGTTCGCGCCGACCGAGGCTCCGGCACGCGCCAGCTACGACGCGCTGGCGCCGCTCTATGCCGAGGCGTTCAGCGATATTCGATTGCGCGCCGCCGAATGGAAATGGCTGACCGGGCGCTTCGCCGAGCTGCCGGCTTCGCCTCGAGTGCTCGATATTGGATGCGGCACGGGCAGCCTACTGCGTGCGCTAGCGCCGCGCATTGGAGCGTCGGTGGGCGTCGACGTTTCGAGCGGGATGATCGCCGAGGCGCGGCGCCGGCAGCCGGCGTCGTCGCAGATCAGCTTCGAGATCATCGAGGGTCCCGTGTTGCCGTTCGCTGATGCCAGCTTCGATGTCGTAGTGTCCTTCCTTTCGTTTCGCTATCTCGATTGGGATCCGATCTTGCGCGAGATTGCCCGCGTGCTCCGCCCCGACGGGCGGCTGCTGTTGGTCGACATGGTGGAAAAGCCTTGGGATGTGCGGACTGCGCCACTGCTGTTGCGCGGCTTGGCGCGCAGTTTGCGGAGTCGGTTTACTGTCGGGGCCAGCCATCGCGCGCTGCGGCAGATGGTGGCCGAGCCGGCGTGGAAGGAGATGGTCGCGACCAACCCGATCCGGGCGGAGCACGAGTATCGCTGGTATCTGGAGTCACGTTTTCCCGGCGCGCGGCTCGAAACGCTCGACGTCACCCCCACCAAGCGCACCGTCGCGTTCGCCAGCGGACCGATGAGGGCGGCACAGCTCACGCCGCTTACGTTTCCTTAGGGGCTCGCATATGCATAACTCGCTCGTTCTCGCCCCCGATGCATCCCGGCTAACTGCGTTGCTCCTCGGTCACTGGCCGACGGGCCAGCTCCCTCCTCGCGCCTTGCCATCCGGGCGCCTCGGGACCGAGCTTCGACCGATTTATGTATACGCGGGCTCCTAATGCTGGGCCTTGTCGATTGGGGGATCGGAGGGATTGGTGTGCTACGCGAGATCGCGCGTCAGTGTGCACGGAGCGGGCGAGCGGCGCCGGCGATGCTCTACCTGTCAGACACTGGCGTGCCCGCATATGGGTCGCTCGATCGCGCGGCCTTGACTCGACGTCTGCGCGCGGTCATCGGGTTCTTGCGCGCGCGAGGGGTCGGTCCTGTGCTCCTCGCGTGCAACGCCGCTTCGACGGTGCTCGACGGATTAGCTGACGCCAATGTCTCGGGCGTCATCTTGCCGACGCTCGATTTCGTCGGCACCTTGCGCGGGTTCAAGCGCATCGCGGTCATCGGCGGCCAACGCACCATCGCGTCGCGCGTCTATCGCACGGGTCTGGTCGAGCGTGGCTTCGAGGTCATCGCAAAAGTGGCGCAGCCGCTGTCGGCGCTGATCGAGCGCGGTGATCGTGCGTCGCCGGCGTTTCGCAGGGCGGTTGCGCAAGTCCTTCGTGGCACTCGCTCGGCCGACGCGCTGCTACTGGCGTGCACGCACTATCCCGCGGCGTTCGGCGTCTTTGAGCAGCTCTTCGACGGTCGCGTGATCGATCCGCTGCCGCCGATCGCGCGTGCAGTGCTCCTCCAGCAGCGCAATGTCCCGGCCGGCCCCACCCAGTTTTTCACGACCGGCGATCCGCGTCAGATGCAGCACGCCGCAGCGCGCGCGTGGGGCGACTCCTTCGCCACGCTCGACGCCCGACGAACGGTGATTACTCCAACAGGGTGACGAGCCCGGTTTCGACCGCGTACACCGCGCCGACGATCTTGACGCGCCCGCTGAGTACCGCATTTTCCAGGAGCGGGCTGCCGTGCACCAAGCCGCTGACCGACGCTCGCACGTTGGCCACCGTCGAAACGAAGTGTCGACGTTGGTTGTCCTGCTCGATAGCCGCGACCTCGCGAATGTAGGGCGCGATGCGATTGGTGATCGCGGCGATGTTCTCCGAATCGGCCAAAGGCCCCTCCAGCGCGTTGAGCGTCGCGTCGATGGCGCCGCACTGCGTGTGACCCATGACCATCACCAGCGCGGTACCGAATCGCGAGACGGCAAACTCCGCCGAGCCCACCTGCGACGGTGCCACGATGTTGCCGGCGACGCGGATGACGAACAAATCGCCGAGCCCGACATCGAACACGATCTCGGCGGGAACCCGCGAATCGGAGCAGCCGACGACTACCGCGAAGGGATTTTGTCCCCCGGCCAAGTCCGCGCGAAAGCCGGTGTAGGCCGTGCCCTGTCCGGCGACAAAGCGAGCGTTGCCCTGCACCAAGCGTTCGAGCGCGCGCTCGTGCGAGACGGTCGGGACGATATGCGGCTCCATTAGGACAGCCTCGGCAACCGGAGTAAAAAGCGTAAACCAAAGCGGCAAACGGGGGTGGGGGCCATGAGTCCGCCGCAGAGTATCGGCGCGGGCTCGCCGCTACAAGCCTGGCGATGGTGCTTGGGTCGGGTTCATCTGCGTGGAGACGATCGGGTCCTCCTGCGCAGTCCGAAACGGCCGTGTCGGCCACCAGCGAATGACCGCCGGCGGCGCGCTCACGCTCGATGCTCTGTCCCGGCCGGGGGAAGGCGATGGCGACCCCTTCGTGCAGCTGGTCGGGCAAGGGCTCGTTCGGCGGGCTCGGTCCATCCGTGGGACGCGAGCTGCAGCAGCCCCCAATGAACCGGAATGAACAGGCGGCCGTGGACCAGCTGATGCGCCTCGACGGCTTGCTCGGGCCCCATGTGCCAGTCGGGCCACGCTTTACTGTACTGGCCGACTTCGATCATCGTGACGTCGAACGGGCCGAATTTTGTGCCGATCTCGCGGAGCGCGGGAAAAAGCCCGCTGTCGCCCGAGTAATAGGCGCGATGCGACGGGCCGACCAGCGCATAGCCGGCCCACAGCGTCGCGTCTTTGTCGAACAGCGTGCGCCCCGAAGCATGGCGTGACGGCACACAATGGATCTCGATATTGCCGATGCGCGCGTGCTGCCACCAGTCGAGCTCGACGATGCGCGCCGCGGGAACGCCGCAGTGGGCGAGATGCGCGCCGACGCCGAGCGGAACGATGAACGTGGTCGGCCAGTCCTTCATCGCCGACAGCGTGCCGTAGTGGAGATGATCGAGGCGCGAAATGGCCGTTGTGCCATTCGGGGGACTGCTTCATTCGAAAGAGCCGTGCGCCGTGAGCACGCTGCCCGAACGCCGCGCAGCCGTCGATCAACACGGCGACAGTGACCAACGCCGTCAACAGCAGCGCCCAGCGGACGAAGCGCAACCGCGGACGACGCATGCACCGAGTCTATACAACCCCACGCGGTTAAGCTCGCCGCCGGGGGACCGGTCGGAATGGTAGGCTAAAAAAATGACAACCCTTCTTGCCCAACCGGTCTTCCGGCTCTATGCGCTCTCGTCGGCCATGCTGGTCGTGATCATGTATGGCATCGGTTTTTGGACGGCCAAGGTACGCGCCGACCGCAAGGTCGTCGTCAACCCCGAAGACGTCAAGGTCAACAACGGGGCCCAGGTCGGCGAGGTCGAGCATCCCGACGTCGCGCGCATCAAGCGCACGCACAGCAATGCTGTCGAGAATATGGTCCCGTTCTTCGTGATCGCGTTCGCCTACAGCCAGACGATGCCGAGCCTGACGATGGCCCGCGTGCTGTTCTTCTCCTTCGTCGCTCTGCGCTTCCTGCACGTGCTGTTTTACGTTTCGGCCAAGCAGCCGTTCCGCACCGCCATGTTTGCGTTCGCAGCGGTCATCAATCTCATTATGGTCGTGCAGGTCATCCGCGCGGTGGTTTAGGGCCCTCGAATGGATAAGTTGATCGAAGCTCGGTCCCGAGGCGCCCGGATGGCAAGGCGAGAGAAGGGAGCTGGCCCGTCGGCCAGTGACCGACGAGCAACGAAGCCAGCCGGGATGCATCGGGGGCGAGAACGAGC
>JBBQIO010000031.1:0-12714 GCA_038325015.1 Polyangia bacterium | reverse complement strand
CCGACCGGGACGGTGCGCCTCGGGTCCATTTTTTGCGTGCGCGGATCGAAGACGCGCACGTCCCCTTTGTTGTCCGAGATCCAGACCGTGCCGTCGCTCGGCGAGACCGACAGCGCGTAGGGCGCATAGTTGGGTTGGCCGGGCGGGCCGGGATTGGGTCCCACCGGCAAGCGGAGCGCGACGGTCGGCGGCCGGGTGGTCACGTCGACCATGACCATCTCGTCGGTGGCGGCGCAGGCGACGTACAGATAGTGCAGATCGGCGGACAGCCGCTCGCCGTGGCCGGTCACACAGATTGGGGTCATCGACTGCAGCGTCATTTGGGCGGTATCGATGATCGCCAAGGAGCTATAGGCCGTGGCGATCGACGCGTGATTGGCCTGCTGAATGGCCAGCGCGATCAGGTCATAGTGGGTGACGTAGGCGGTTTTACCATCGGGGGAAAGGATGACGTCGCCGGGATCGCGGTTGACCACCACCTCGCCTAGCTCGGCCGCGTTGCGCGCGTCGAGTTTGAGCAAAGAGCCGGGCTCGGTGCCCAGGCCGTGAGAGCCGTGCGGTCCGGAGCCAGTGCCAGGGACGTAGTTCGATAAGTTGATATAGAGGTAGCGCCCGTCGGGTGACGCCGCGATGTGGTGTGGACCCTCGAGCTCGACGGGAAGGTCGCCGATCGGCTCCGAACCGAGGAGCGTGGGCGCGCTCGTGGTCGCGCTGACGAACGAGACCGCATCGCTCAGATTGTTGGTGACCGCGAAGCGCGCCGAGCTGGCGTAATCAGGGATGGCCTGCGCAGGCGGCAGACTGCCATCGAGCGGAAAGTTGACTGTGGGTGCACAGGCCACGAGGCCGGCGAGCAGGAGCGGAGCGCAACGCACGGTCTCCAGAGTACCGCGCGCGGCTAGGTCGGCGACTAATTACCCATCAGGCGATCGAGGTCGTCGCGGGCGCGGCGCTTGGACGACGAGTCGTGATGCGCCAATATCGTGCGCGCCTTGGCGTCGGTCAGCCGCGGATGGGCGACGCCACGATGCGCGGCGCGCGCGACCTTGTGATGTGCCATGGGGGCCGGCGCAACGGCCGCGGGAGCCTCGTCGGCGGCCGCGGGTACAGCGGCGCTGGCTTCGGGCGCGATGGCGGTCGCCGGCTGTAGCGCCACGGCGGTCGTCGGTGGCTTGAGCAGCGTCCGCATCAGCCAGCCCTGCGCGGTGACCGTCACCACGAGCGCGGTTCCGAGGACGACCATCAACCAGCGGGGCATTTTCCAAGCGTGCCCCTGTGCATAGTAGTTCATCGGCTTCACGGACCACCTCCTGACCGCCGCTTGATGCACGGACTTTGCCAGGTGACAAAACGCGCGACGTGAAACTGATCGATCGAATATGATTGATGATTTTGCGAGGTAAAGGCGCGCCCGCGGGCCACCGCGGTAGCCATGAGGTCAACCGACCGTAGCCAACCGCACAAATCCGTGGCGATTACTCCCAGGTGGCTTTTGGAGTCGCCACCATCGGGTCGTCCGGCGCAGGACCCGGCGGGACGACCGGCATGGCCAACCGCTGCGCCGCAATCTCGGCGCGAATTTGCGCCTTGCAGTCGCCCAGAAGCCAGCGCAATCGAGTCCCAAGCGTGCGACTGGGCAGGAGCGGTTCGAGCGGAATGTGCGCGACCGCGTCCCACAGCGCCTGCTCGGAGATCGTCGGATCTTCGGCCATCTCGACCAGCTTTTCGAGCTGGTCTCCGGGGACGAACACATTGGCCGGCGGCCGCCCGTCGGGATAGACCGCCAGGTAAAAGCCCGACTTGTCGTCACCGGCGGTGCACAGATGCAGTGCGACCGAGGACCAACCGGAGCCAGCATGGGTGATGGAACGCGACTTCATGAGGTGCTCCCCTTTGGTCGATGTCACTTGGATATCTTGTAGATGGCTGCGCCATCGGTGAAATAGACTGCGCTGCCGTCGAGGGCGAGGGCGCGGGGCGGAGCCAGGGTGAGCTGCGCTGCGCGTTTGCCGTCGAGCGAATAGTGCATGAGCTGTCCGTTCCGGTTGGCGTAGACGCCGCTGTCGTCGACGGCCAACGCGCCGACCAAGGTGGTCGCGACCACGGTTCGCTGGCTGCCGTCGAGGGCGAACACCGCCACGTCACCCGTACCAATGCCGGTGACCTCGTCGACCGCGACGTAGCTCCCGGCCGTCAGATGATTGGAGAACAGCGCGCCCTGCCCGATCTTGGTGGCGGCGCCTCCGGCTGTGCTGCGGAAATAGTCGCCGCTGCGATCGCTGTAGTAGAAGTTGCCGTTCCACAGGACGAAGGCGCCGGGCTCGCCGACCAGGTCGTCGGCCACGGTTTGCGTGTGGCCGGCCGCGCCGCTGACGGCGACGCTGACGATCGCGTTCTTTCCGTTGTAGGCGTCGATTGCGCCATACACGTCGCTGACCCAGTACAACGACGTGGCATCGGCCGCCAAGATCGGCGCGCGCGCCGGCAAAGGGTGCTGATGCGTGGCCAGCGGTGTCGGGGCGCTGCCGCCGCTGGTCGGCACCGCGTAGAGAGTCCCGCCGCCGCTGTAGTAGAGCTGACCATTGGCCACGGCGGTGCACGCCGAGGGATCGGCGTTGCTGGCCAGCGTCGTGTCCTGCCCCGTCGACAGCGAAATCGCGTGCACGCCGCCCGTCGGACCGGCGTCACTGCCGACGCTGCCTTCGTCGATGAAGTAGACGGCGGTCGCGTCGACCGTCAGGCAGTTGGTCAGCGTCTGCGTCGTCGCGAGTGTCAGCGCGGCGGGCAAAAGGTCGCCCAGGCCTAGGTCGTGCGCGACGGCGAAATCCGGCTCGTGCGCGCTCGTGCCGTGGCATGCCGACAGCAGCGACGAGAGGCCTAAGATGTAGAGGGTAGAACGCATGAGCGCGCGCAGCATACCGCAAAAGCCGCGACGGCAGACCCGGTCAAACGCGAAGCGTAACCAGCCCGTCCGCAGAAGCGGGGGCTTCGGGCGCTGGCGCTTTGGCGGCCAGCTGACCGCACGCGGCGTCGATGTCGTCGCCCCGCGAGCGTCGCACATAGACGGCCAATCCAGCGCGCTGCACCGCTTCGTGAAAGTGCCTCACCCTGGCGTCGCTCGGACGGCGATAGGCGCCAATCGAATGCGCGTTCCACGGGATCAGATTCACCTTGGAGGCCATCGGTCGTAGCAAGCGCCCGAGCCGTTCGGCATCAGCGTCGGAATCGTTGATGCCGTCCAAGAGCACGTACTCGAAAGTCACGCGCTGCCGCTTGCCGAGCGGCATTTTTTTCACGGCTTCGAGCAGGCGCGCGATGTTCCACTTTTTGTTGATCGGCATGAGCTCGTCGCGCACCTCGTCGGTGGTGGCGTTGAGCGAAACGGCGAGATTGACCTGCAGCGACTCTTGGGCGAGCTTTTCCAGGCCGGGTACCAGCCCCGCGGTCGACACCGTGATGCGGCGGCGGGAAAAGTCGCGCCCCTCCTTGTCGGTCAAGATGGCGAGCGCGCGCATCAGGTTCTTGTAGTTGTGCAGCGGCTCTCCCATGCCCATGAAGTCCAGGTTGGTGATCCGCTCGGCGCCGGCGCGGCGGGTCGGATCGTCGGCCGGGAGCGCCGCCAACAATGTCTCGGCGCGATAGACTTGGTCGACGATCTCGGCGGCCGTGAGCTGGCGCCCGAAGCCCAGCTTGGCGGTCGCGCAGAACGTGCAATCGAGCGCACAGCCGACCTGCGACGAGACACACAGGGTCAGCTTGGGGCGACGGGGAAATCCGCCGGGCGGCACCTCGGGTCGGCGGCCACCGCGATAGGCTTGCCCCTCGGCGTCGGCGTGAAGCTCCACGTCGTCGTTATCGTCGTCGTTGAGCTCAGCGTCGGGATCCGGCTCATCCGGGCTGCGTGGCGCGGCCTCGGTCGCGTCATGGCCGGGGATGAGCACGGACTCGATGAACCGCCCGTCACGGGTCGCCAGCCGGAGCTTGCGCGTGCCGTCGCGTGAGACCTGTTCGAGATCGATGCGCAACCGCGAGATCTCGACCTCGCCCGATTGTGCGAGCTCGAGCCGGAGCTCCTTGCCGAGGTCGGTCATGCCGTCGAGATCGTCGATGCGCTTTCTGTGCACCCAGCGGAAAATCTGCACGCCGCGCCAGCGCGGCAGCCCGCGCTCGACGGCCCAGGCTTCACTTTGGCCCACCGTGAGGTCGCGCAGGTCGACGATCGTGCTGCTCATGGGGATTTTCTTCTAGCGGAGACCCAGCGCGGCCAGCTCGGCGCCGGAGAAAAAGAAGCCGATCTCGTATTTCGCCGTCTCCGGAGCGTCGGAGCCGTGCGCGGCGTTGTTCTCGATGTCGGTGCCGAATTTTTGGCGGAGCGTGCCAGCGGCGGCCTTTTTGGAGTCGGTGGCGCCCATCAGCTCGCGGTTCTTGGCGATGGCATTTTCCCCTTCGAGCACCTGGACGATGCACGGGCCCGAGGTCATGAAGCGCACCAGATCCTTGAAGAACGGACGCTCGCGATGGACGTGATAGAAGCCCTCGGCCTCGGCGGTGGTCAGCTGGACCATCTTCATCGCGACGGGGCGCAGCCCGCCGTCGATCAGGTGCTGGATGACGGCGCCGGCGTGGCCGGCTTTGACCGCGTCGGGCTTGACGATCGAAAAAGTGCGCTCTTTGGAACTGGACATGACTCTCTCCTTTGGTCGGGCGAGCTCGTTGCGGCGAACCCATACACCGAGTGCCGCGCCGGCGCTACTTCGAAGTCGCCGTGGCGCCCGGGCATGTTCATAATGGGTGCATGGCTGACGGTTCACTCACTTCTCTGGTCGCGCTGCGCGACCGGCGCGAATCTACGATCGAGCTCTTGAGCGACAGCTTCGCCGCCGATCTACTGACCCTCGATCAGGTCGACGATCGCATTGCGCGCGCACACGCCGCGACCACGGTGGCAGAGCTCGATGCCCTGACGACGGACTTGACCCCGGCCAAGTCGACGGCGCTGGTGCCGCTGGCCAAAGAGGTCGGTCTGGCGGCGCCGAAGAAGAGGCTGCGCTCGCTGTTTTCGAGTGTCGAACGGCACGGAGCCTGGGTCGTGCCCGCCGAACTTTCCGTCGCTGCGACGTTTGGCAGCGTGGTGCTCGATTTTCGGGTGGCGCGGCTGACGGCGGCGACCACTGTCGTCGATGTCCGCGTGATCTTCGGCAGCCTCGAAATCATCGTGCCGCCCGATCTGTCGGTCGAATGCGAGGGCGAGGGGATCTTCGGCAGCTTCGCCACGCACGGCGACGGCCAGATTCCCGCGCCGGGACGGCCCAGGCTTGTGATTCGCGGGCGAGCGCTCTTCGGGTCGGTGGACGTGCACACACGGATGGTTGGCGAGGGCGCGTGGCAGGCGCGCTTCCGGCGCTGGCGAGAGCGAAAGGGGATAGCGGCGCGACGACCGCCGGCGCTGCCGGGAGCTTCGGACGATTAGGATCCGGTCGACCGGATTTAACGCAGGACGGACTTGAGCGTGGCGCCCATCTCGGCGGGCGTGTTGGCGACGGCGATCCCAGCCTCTTTGAGCGCGGCGATCTTCTCGGCTGCGGTGCCTTTGCCGCCCGAGATGATGGCCCCGGCGTGGCCCATGCGCTTGCCAGGCGGCGCGGTCTGGCCGGCGATGAATGCGGCCACCGGTTTGGTCATGTGCTCTTTGACGAAGCGCGCGGCGCGCTCCTCGGAGTCGCCGCCGATTTCCCCCATCATCAACACCGCGGTGGTGCCGGGGTCGGCTTCGAACAGCATCAGCGCATCGATGAAGTCCATGCCCTTGACCGGATCGCCGCCGATGCCGATGCACGTCGACTGACCGATGCCGAGGGACGAGAGCTGGTGCACGCCCTCGTAGGTCAGCGTGCCCGAGCGTGAGACCAGGGCTACCGTCCCCTGCTTGTGGATGTAGCCCGGCATGATGCCGATTTTGCAACTACCGGGGGAGATGACGCCGGGACAGTTGGGGCCGATGAGGCGCGTCGCCGTCTGCGATTCGAGTACGCGCTTGACCTTGACCATGTCGAGCACCGGGATGCCCTCGGTGATGCACACCACCAGCGGAATCTCGGCCGCGATGGCCTCCAGGATCGAGTCCGCGGCGGCCGGCGGCGGCACGTAAATGACCGTCGCGTTTGCGCCGGTTTTGGCCACCGCGTCGGCGACCGTATCGAACACCGGCGTGCCCTCGAACTCGCTGCCGCCTTTGCCCGGCGTCACGCCGGCGACCACGACGGTGCCGTACTCCTTGGCGCCGCGCGTGTGAAACGCCCCGGTCTTGCCCGAGATGCCCTGGACCAAAAGGCGGGTATTTTTGTCGACGAGAACACTCATCGGTATCTCCGTTTAATGCGCAAAATACGTATGATTTCGAGAAGCCGAGCTACTTCGCCAAATCCACGATGCGGCGCGCGCCGTCGGCCCTATCGCTGGCCGCCACCACGTTGAGGCCCGAGTCGGCGAGAATCTTTCGCCCCAGCTCGACGTTGGTGCCTTCGAGGCGCACGACCAGTGGCACCTTCAAGCCCACCTCTTTGACCGCCGTGACGACGCCGTCAGCGATGGTGTCGCACTTCATGATGCCGCCGAAGATGTTGATGAAGATGCCGCGCACGCTCGGGTCAGCGGTGATGATCTTGAACGCAGCCGTGACCTTTTCGGCGGTGGCGCCGCCGCCGACGTCGAGGAAGTTGGCCGGCTTGCCGCCCGCCGACTGGATGATGTCCATCGTGGCCATCGCCAGACCGGCGCCGTTGACCATGCAGCCGATGGTGCCGTCGAGCGTGATGAACGACAGGTCCCACTCTTTGGCCTTTTGCTCCGACGGATCCTCCTCGTCGGCATCGCGCAATTCGGCGTACTCCGGGTGGCGATAGAGTGCGTTGTCGTCGAACGTCACCTTGGCGTCGAGCGCCATCACTTTGCCGTCGCCGGTGACGACCAATGGATTGATCTCCAAGAGCGAGCAGTCGAGCTCGACGAAGGCGGTGGCCAACGACAGGATGGTCGACGTTGCGGCTTTGATCTCGTCGCCTTTGAGGCCCAGGCCAAAGGCCAACGTGCGCGCCTGCCAAGGCCGCATGCCGATCGCGGGATCGATCATCTGCTTGAGAATCTTCTCGGGTTGGTGCGCCGCGACCTCTTCGATTTCCATGCCGCCCTCGGTCGACGCCATCACCACCACGCGCCCCGAGCCGCGGTCGACGACGAAGCCGAGATAGAGCTCACGCGCGATGTTCATGCCCTGCTCGACGTACAGTCGGCGGACCTTTTGCCCGGCCGGCCCGGTCTGGTGCGTGACCAGCTGCATGCCGAGAATGGCGCGCCCCTTTTCCAGCGCGTCGGCCAGCGTCTTGGCAACTTTGACGCCGCCGCCTTTGCCGCGGCCGCCGGCGTGAATTTGCGCTTTGACGACCACCACCGGATTCTTGGTGCGCTCTTGCAGACGCACGATGGTGGGCTCTAAGTCGGCCAGCGTGAGGACCGCCTCACCGACGGGAATCGGGACGTGGTAGCGCGACAGCAGCTGCTTGGCTTGGTACTCGTGGATCTTCACGCGGACCTCCGTGGGCCTCTCGTGGAACTCAGTGGGAGCGTGCGGGATAAGCTACAGCTTGGCGGCGGCTTCCAGAAGCTCGCGCACCGCGGCGGCCGACTTGTCGAGGCTGGCCTTCTCCTCGGCGGTGAGCTCGATGGTGACGATGCGCTCGACACCGCGCCCGCCAATGACCACTGGCACGCCGATGTACAGGTTGTGATAGCCGTACTCGCCTTCGAGATAGGCGGCCGCCGGCACCAAACGCTTGTCGTCGTGCAGATAGGCCGTGGCCATCGCGATGGCCGCCGATGCCGGCGCGTAGTACGCGCTGGTGCCCATCAGCTTGACCAGCTCGCCGCCGCCGCCGGCGGTGCGCGCGACGATGGCGTCGAGCTTGTCCTTGGCTATCAACTGCGGCACCGGAATCCCGTTGACCGTGCAGTACGAAGTCACCGGCACCATGGTGTCGCCAGGGCCGCCGAGCACCATCGCACGCACGTCGGTGACCGCGACGCCCAGCTCGCGGGCCAAGAAAAGCTGCAGGCGCGCCGAGTCGAGAACGCCGGCCACGCCGACGACGCGCTCTTTGGGCAGGCCCGACACTTTTTTGAGCTCGTAGACCATGGCGTCGAGCGGGTTGGAGATGACGATGACGAACGCGTCTTTGCACTTGGCTTTGATGTTTTCGCCGACGTTACGAATGATCTTGAGATTGATCGACAAGAGGTCGTCGCGGGACATGCCCGGCTTGCGCGGTACGCCCGCGGTGACGATCACCACGTCGGCCCCGGCGCAATCGTCCCACGACGAGGTGCCTTGGATGTGGGCGTCGTAGCCGAGGATCGAGCCCTACAGCTCGAGGTCGAGGGCTTTGCCCTTGGCCAATCCCTCTTTTTCCGGGATGTCGTAAAGGACGACGTTGCCGAGGTGCTGGCGCGCGGCCAGAGCGGCCAGCTCGCCGCCGATGTTGCCTGCGCCGATGAGCGCGATCTTGTGACGCTGGGGCATGGGTCGCTCCTTTTCAAAAGCCGGCGGATGCTAACCGAGCCACGGCTCAACGTACATCCACAAACGGCGACGCCGGCGGTGTTACTCTGAACGCCGACCCATGACTAGCGCCAGCGCCAGCGCCAGCGATCGTCCGTCTGCATTGTCGCCGGAGCTAGCCACACGCGCGCTCCAAACCGCGCGGGCCATCGGCGAGACGCTGCGCCCGCTCAGTGGGCCCGAGGTGGTCGCCAATCCTTGGCGCACCGCCGAGCTAACGTTGCTCTACACCTACTTGGCGCAGCACTGGCCGGACTACGAAACGCTGGCCCAGGAGCTGGTCGATCGCCTGGTCGACGAAATGGGCGATGCCACGCTCGACGCGTCGCTGTACGGCGGCTTTCCGGGGATGGCGTTCATCTATCAGCAGGTCACCGGTCCCGACGGGGAGGACATCGCCGAGAGCATCGACGCGGCGCTCGCCGAGACGCTGCACACGGGCTGGAGTGGCGACTACGACCTCATCAACGGGCTGGTCGGGCTCGGTATCTACACGCTGGAGCGCTTGCCGCGGCCGTCGGCGCGGCGTGTGCTCACGCTGATTGTGCAGCGCCTGGTTCAGATGGCGAGCGAAGAGCCGAGCGGGCTGACCTGGCGGACTCCGGAGCGCCGGGTGAACGTCAATGGCCGCGCCCAGGTGAGCTACGATCTGGGCGTTGCGCACGGAGTCCCCGGAGCGATCGCGCTTTTGGCGGCGGCGCTCAACGTCGGGCTGACCGACGCCAGGGTGCCACTGGAAGCGGCCATGCGTTGGGTGTGGGCGACGCGACTGCCGCCCGACGCGGTGTCGTGCTTTCCGATTCGCGTCGAGCCCGGTGTTCCGGTGCTCGCCAGTCGAGCGGCGTGGTGCTACGGCGACCCCGGGGTGGCGACCGCGCTTTTCACCGGTGCCCGCGCGCTCGGACATGCCCCTTGGCAGGAGCAGGCGATCGAGGTCGCACGCCACGCCGCATCGTGCTCGCTCGAGGCCAGCGCCGTCGTCGACGCCGGTTTGTGTCACGGCAGCGCCGGACTGGTGCATCTGTTTGGCGGATTTCATCGCGCCACAGGTGAAGCGCTTTTTGCGGACGCGACCCGACGTTGGACCGAGCAGACCTTGGCCTTCGCCCGGCCGG
The DNA here is from genome assembly GCA_038325015.1 of Polyangia bacterium. GTDB lineage: Bacteria > Myxococcota_A > Polyangia > Palsa-1104 > Palsa-1104 > JBBQIO01. The sequence continues at coordinate 2,988 of JBBQIO010000031.1, read as the reverse complement.
GCATCGGTTTGGCCGGCTACCAATCGCTCGACGCCACACCGCCGGATTTCACCACTCTGAAGTGGCGCGACGATGGGTCGTTTCTGACCGGCGTCGCTGGCATCGCGCTGGCGCTGTTCAGCACAGTCAATACGCTCGACCCGGGCTGGGATCGCCTGCTGATTCCACGCATGCCGCAACCATGACCGGCCGCGGCGCGGCGCTGTCTGTCCTGCTCGTGTTGACTGTCAATGCACAGACGGTGCACGCCCAAAACTGCGCGCCGATGGCCGGCGCACCAACCGAGCTGGGCGAAATTCCGGCGGCCGACCGCCTGGCCTTTTTGCGCCACGCGTTGGCCGTCGACGCGCACAACATGATGTGGTGGTCCGGGATCTTTGGCACGACCTACCTGGCGTCGACCGCCTACAGCCTGGGCAAAGGCATCGCCAGCCACAGCCGCGGCGAGCGCATCGACGACTACGTGGGCGTGGCGGCGTCGTTCATCGGCCTCGGCCTGATTGTCGTGACGCCGAAAAAGGTCCTGATTGACCATCCGCGCTTCGAGCGCCAAATCGCTCGCGCTGGCGCGGGCGCCGACAACGCCGAGACGTGTCGGCTCGTCAAAGAGGGGGAGCGACTGCTCCTGCGCGATGCGGACGATGAGCGCTTCGGCACGGGGCGGCTGACCCAGGCCGGCAACTTCGCCTTCAACATGGGCGTTGGCCTTTTACTGGTTGGCTTCGGTCGCTATAAGCAGGCGCTGATTCAGACCTTCGCCGGAATTGGCGTTGGTGAGCTGATGATCATTTCGCAGCCGATCGGCGCCATCAAAGCGCTCGGCAGCTACCGGGACGGCGCGCTCGGTCGGTTGGATCTGGCGCCAAGCAAGCCGCGATTGCCGCTGAGCTTGCGGGTCGTTCCGGAGCTGACGAGTCGCTCGGCCGGCTTGTCGGTCGGCTTCTCGTTTTAGAGATCTAAGCGAGATTTTTGATCAAGGCGTCGGCGAACTGCGAGCACTTCACTTCGTGGGCGCCTTGCATGAGGCGGGCAAAATCGTAGGTCACCGTGCGCTCGCCGATGGTCTTCTCGAGCGACTTGACGATCGAAGCCGCCGCTTCGCCCCAGCCCATGTGCTCGAGCATCATCACGCCCGACAGCACGACCGAGCCCGGGTTGACCTTGTCCTGGTCGGCATATTTCGGCGCCGTGCCGTGCGTGGCTTCGAACACCGCGTGGCCGGTCAGGTAGTTGATGTTGCCGCCGGGCGCGATGCCGATGCCGCCGACCTGCGCGGCCAGCGCGTCGGATAGATAGTCGCCGTTGAGGTTGAGGGTGGCGATGACGTCGAACTCGTCGGGGCGGGTCAGCACCTGCTGCAGCGTGATGTCGGCGATCGAGTCCTTGATGACGATGCCGGCACCCGGGCGCCCCTCGGGAATTTTGCACCACGGGCCGCCATCGATCTCGACCGCGCCGAACATCTGCTGCGCGACCTGGTAGCCCCAATCGCGAAAGGCGCCCTCGGTGAACTTCATGATGTTGCCCTTGTGGACCAGGTTCACCGACTTGCGCTTGTGCGCGATGGCATAGGTGATTGCGCTGTGTACCAGCCGCTCGGTGCCCAGGTAGCTGACCGGCTTGATGCCGACGCCGACCTGCACCGGCGCTTCACGATGCGGCGCGCCGATCGCTTCGAGCTGCTTTTGCCAGGTCGCCGAGGCGTCCGCCGTGCCGAAACGGATTTTCTTGAATTCTTTGGGAAATTCCTTTTCGATGAAGGCCAGGATTTTCGCGGCTTCCGCAGTGCCCGCGGCGTACTCGATGCCGGCGTAGATGTCCTCGGTGTTCTCGCGGAAGATCACCATGTCGACCTTCTCGGGATGCTTGACCGGCGACGGCACACCGGTGAAGTACCGCACCGGCCGGAGGCAAACGTAGAGGTCGAGGAGCTGGCGCAACGCGACGTTGAGCGAGCGGATGCCGCCGCCCACCGGGGTGGTCAGCGGGCCCTTGATTCCGACGCGGTATTTCCGAAAGGCGTCGACGGTCGCGTCGGGCAGCCAGTTGCCGGTCTCTTTGAAGGCTTTTTCGCCGGCCAGGACTTCCATCCATTCGATCTGGCGCTTGCCGCCGTAGGATTTGTCGACCGCTGCGTCGAACACCCGCACCGAGGCGCGCCAGATGTCACGACCGGTCCCGTCGCCCTCGATAAATGGCAGGGTGGGGCGATTGGGGGTCTTGACCGTACCGTCAGCGCCGACTTCGATTTCCATGCGGGCTCCTTGAGCGACCGTTAGCGGAATTGCGATTTTGTGGCGCGATGATACTCAAGGCTCGGTTGATGGCAATGCGCGGCTGTTTCAATGTTGCTGCTGACTGAGCAGCACGACGAAGCCTTCGCCTGCGAGCGAGGATGCCACCACCAGATCGGCGCGGGGGTCGCCGTTGAGATCGCCGGCGGCGCAGCTGTCCGGTCGGATCGTCAAAACCAGGGTCTGCTTGCGTCCGAAGTGGCCGGCGCCGTCGTTGAAGAACAGATCGAGTGTGCGCGCGCCGGAGTTGCTGTCGAAGCTGCCCACCGCCAAGTCGAGCGCGCCATCACCGTCGAAGTCGCCGCTGCATACGCTGCGTGGTCCGGCGTCGAGCAGATAGCTGAGGGCCGCGCCGTAGAGATCGCCTTCGGACTTGACCACGGCCGGCGCCGGGCCGACGCGCAGCGAAACTGCGACGTCGGTCTCGCCGGCACCCTCATCGACCACGACTAGATCGTCCGCGCCGGGCGTCAACTGCAGTAGCTGCGCGCTGCCCACGAAGCCACCCTCGGGCAGGGCGAACCAGGTGGTGGCGTAGGCGTGCGGCGACGGTCGGGCGCCCAGAAGGAGAGTCGCGCTGTCATCGCGATCGACCGCCACTAAATCGGGGATGCCATCGCTGTTGGCGTCGCCGACCGCGAGCGCCGCCGGAGCGTGATCGGTCCCGGGCGCGAGCGTAGCGGCGTTGGCAAAC
>JBBQIO010000030.1:0-12718 GCA_038325015.1 Polyangia bacterium | reverse complement strand
CACTCGGCGCCGCGATCGCGACGGGCATCTTCGCCGCCTTCGCCGCAGTTGGACGACGCGCCGAAGAAATTGAACGCCCCGGCGATGGCGCGATGGGCCGTGCGATGGAGCGCACCGTGCGACATGGCCGCCGCGCGAAAGCAGCGCGCAATGATCTCGGGCGCCGGCAGAACGTCGTCGAGCGGCCGCGCCCCGGCCGGCTTCCAGCGCAAAAGGTCGCGCAAGTAGACCGGCGGTGTCTGCGCAACGAGCTGTAAAAAGCGCGGGTAGGCGCCGGCATTGCCGCGCGCCGTCTCCTGCAGCTCTTGCCAGACCTCTTTGCGATAGACGTTGACCTCGGTCTCCGAGTGCGGCGAGCCGCCCTGTTGCGCGCGATGCAAAAGGTCGGCGCGCAGATCATCGAGGTCGATGCCGCCGATGTGCGACTGCACGCCGGGCAGATAGTGCTCGACCAGCGCCGGCGAAACGCCGACCGCCTCGAACAGGCGCGACCCGCGATAGCCGTCCAGCGTCGTGATGCCCATCTTGGACATGACCCGCCGCAGCGTTGAATCGAGCGCCTCGACCAGCTGCCGCTCTCCCGCCGCGGAGCCCTCGGCGAGCGCGAGCAAGAGATGCGCACAGATCGCATCGACGCCGCTGCCGATGAGCAGCGCCGCGTCGTGCCCCTCTTGTACCTCGCCCGAATCAACCACGATCGAGGCGCGCCGGCGCAGCCCCGCTTCGGTCAGCGCGTCGTGAATTGCAGATGCACAGAGCAGCATGGGCAGCGGCAACCGCGACGCCGCCGGAACGGTGAACAGCGCCGCGCGATCCGACAGCAGCAAGATCGACGCCTGCTCGCCGCGCACCGCCGCCAGCGCTTCCCGCACCAGCTCGCCGATCCGCTCGGCCAGCGACTTGGCGCTGCCACCGTCGACGAATGTGGCGTCGAGGAGCAGACTGTTGGGCACGTCGCCGCCCTGCCCGTCGCGCACGCGACGAAGCTGCTCCTCGACGAGAAACGGGCTCGGCAGCTTGTATTGCGGCGCCGGCTCCCACTTCGGAGTGCGCTCGTGCACGGACGGATTGCGCCCCAAATAGACGGTCAGATCGAAGGCCGATCCTTCGCGCAAAGGATCGATCGGCGGGTTGGTCACCACCGCAACGATCTGCTTGAAGTACTTGGACAGGGGCGGCCGCGCCGGCGAAAACACGGCGAGCGGGCGATCGAACCCCATCGAGGTGATCGGCTCCTTGCCGTTTTCGGCCATGAATTTCGCGGTGCGCACACGCTCCTGCGTCCAGCCGAACAGATTTAGCCAGCGACGGTCCGGCTTCTTGGTCGGCAGGTTGGCAGCCGCGCGTGGCAAAAGCGCGACGATGCGCGTCTCGGCCAGCTCGGCGAAGTTGATCGGCGAGCGCGCGATGACCCGATCGAGCAGCGCGCGCGGCAACAGCAGCTCGCCGCTTTCGAGATCGACCGCCAACGCCTCGCCGGGGTCGAGCTGTCCCGACGTCGCGATCTCTGCGGCGTCGACGGGCAGCGCGCCGAGCTCCGAGGCGATCAGCACACGACCCGACGTGGTCGTGCACCAACGCAGCGGCCGCAAGCCCATGCGATCGAGCTGCGCCACGACATACCGACCGTCGGCGGCGACCACCGCGGCCGGCCCCTCCCAGGCGCCCACCGAGCCGAGCGCGCGCTGCACGCCCTGAAAAAAGCGCACCAGCTCGGGCGTCGGCCGATCGAGATCGGCCCAGGCCGGCGGCATCAGCCGCACCAGGGTCTCGGGCAGCGGCACGCCGTTGGTGGTGAACAGCTCGACCACGCGATCGAGATCGGCCGAATCGGAGCCCTGCGGCATCAGCACATCGTTGCGCCCGACCTCGCCTTCGAGGTTTCGAATGGCGTTGCGATTGGCCTTTATGGTGTTGATTTCGCCGTTGTGGCACAGCGTGCGAAAGCACTGCGCCAGGTACCAGTTGGAAAAGGTGTTGGTGGAATAGCGACGGTGAAACACACACAGCCGCGAGCGCAGCTCCGGGTCGACGAGGTCCAGGTAGTAGCGGCCGAGCTGCGGCCCGGTGCACAGCGCTTTATAGACCAGCGTGTCGGGCGACAGCGACACGACGTAGAGGTCCCTGAGCCAGCGCTCGATGTGGTGCTTGAGCTCGAAGAGCGCGCGCGCCAGCTCCTCTTTGGGGACCATGCCTTCGCCCAAAAGCAGCTGCCAGGGTTCACGCCGCGCCGCGCGAGCGGAGTGGCCGAGGGCGGTTTCGTCGACGGGAACTCGGCGCCACCCGAGCGGCATCAACCCGCGGCGGCGCGCGGCGGCATCGATCTCGTGCTGCCAATGCGGGATGTTCCCGGGCTCGGCCGGCGGCATGAACAGCATGCCCACGCTCAGTCGATGGCCGGCTTCGAGTCGGCGACCGGGCGCGATGAAGCGCGCGAAAAAATCCTGGTCGGTGGCCAGCAAAAGGCCGGCGCCGTCGCCGGTGTCGTCGATCGCGCCGCCGCGGTGCTCGAGCCGACCGAGGCCGTCGAGCGCCACATCGATGATGCCATGGCTGGCATTGGCGAAATCGACGACCGCGCCGACGCCGCAGCCGCCCCGGCCGGGGTGCGCGGCCCAATGGGCGCGCAAAGCTGCGTATTTTGCGAAATTTTCGTTCAAGTCTTATTTTTCTTTCAGCGTCAGATGGCCAAGGTCGCGCCGTCGCGGTTTGTCAGCCCTGATTGTGACGCAACGCGCCAAGGAGGGCGAGCGAAAATGCGGCACGCTTGCTCCGCCGCGCGCCCCTCTGTATGGTCCGCCGCTCGCAAGGCCAACACGCAGCCGTCTTTGCAAAAAGTGGAGAACGCATGGCAAGACCCCCAGCGAAACGAGCGCCCCAGACCGCCCCCGACCTCGACGAGCTGAGCGAAGACTCGTCGCCCAAGCACAAGGCGCCGTCGTCCTTTCAGCTCTGGTTCGAGGACGCTTGGGAAGGCTGGGTGCGGCCGGTCGGCATGATCGTGCTCCTCGCGGCGGCCGTGCTGCTCTACAAGTTCGACCTGGTCACCGAGCAGCTCTCGGGTGCGCTCGCCGTTGCTGTCGTGCTCGGCGGGACGATCTTCTCGACGGCGTGGCCGGCGTGGGCGCTTCTCCGGCGACCGGTCTATCGCGCGCTCTTCGTGGTCATGTTGTTGGCCTGGGCGGCAGGCATGGCGTACCCCAGCATGCGCGCGGCACTGCCCGGCCGCGTGCTCGGCGAGGTTCGGCTGCGCCCCGATCAGCTCAGCGCACCGGTCCATCTGGACAAAACCGGGCCGTACGATGTCACGGTCAGCGGGCAGTTCAAGTCGACCGTGGCCGAGGGCCAATCGAGCTACACGATCGCGGCCAGCGACGGCAGCAGTAAGAGCGAGATTTCCGGCGAGCTCAAGCGCACCGTCTCGCGGCTGCGCACCAGCCGGCGCGGCGGCTCGAGCACCAGCGTCGCCGAGCACAACGAAGAGCAGCGGCGACTCGCGGTGCACGGTCCGGATCTGACCGTCAGCACCGACGGCGTCGACGAGCAGCTCGACAGTGCGCTGTTGGTTCAGTTTCGCTCGGGCACCGTTCCGCCAGAATGGTTCTGGGCGCTCGGCGCCCTGGCGCTGCTCTTGGCTCTCGTTCTCGATACCATGCTCAGCGACGGCAAGACCAAGATGCGCCTGTACCTGTCGGTGGGCATGGGGATCAGCCTGGCCTTTTCCATCGCCTATCCGATGGAGTCGTCGCCCCACTCGCTGGTGCGGCCGGCTGTGGGCGAGCTGTTGCGCTCGCTGGCCATCGGCGGGCTCGGCGGCTGGTTGTTGAGCGGCTTTACCCGTCTTTTATTCGCTCCTAAGCCGCCTAAAAAAGCAAAAAAACCGCGCTTTACTCCGATCGAAAATTAAGCTCTATTCGCGGATTAATCGCTAAAAAGGGCTGACAGCAGCTCGTCGCGGATCACCGGCGCCAGCCCGCCGCCTCCCTGAATGTTCACGATGCGCCCGAACGCCGCCCGCGCCGCGCCGCCCCGTGGCCGCTCGGCGATGCCGCAGTTGGTGAAGGCCGACAGATCGACATACAGCGAGCGCTCGACGACCTGATCCTTCTCGATGCGCAACATCGAGGCGCGCCGCACGTTGACCAGCGACTGCACCACCCAGGCCTCTTCGGAGCCGTCGAAAATCCAGTCGCACAACGTCGGCCAACCGATCGGCGCGGGCAGACCGGTCAGCGCGACCAGGCGCGCTTGGGTCTCGGGCGCAGCGAGGTCGGCGCCGAGAAAAACGCCCCTGCCGCCATAGTCCCAGCTGCGTTTGAGCACCAGCTCGGGGCCGTGCTGCGCCATCCATGACTGCAGATCGTCGATCGGGCTTTGATCCGGCGCGGTGGTGCGCTGCGGATAGACCAGACGGGTCCAAGGCAGTATGCGGCGCACACACGCCTGCTCGTCGTCGTCGAGCCCGAGGGGACCGACCTCGGCCGAATCGACGGCCGCCGACAACAGGCCGAGCATGCCCTTGACCTCGAGGTGGCTCGACAGCGGATTGAACAGGCCGAAGCGATGCGGGTCGAGACAGACACGCGCCATGGGCTCGTCGATGGAAAGGCGTCGCGCGAACACGTGGCGATAGATGAGGTCGTGTACATTGTTGCTGCACAAGGCGCGGCCGCGCTCGTCGATTCGCACGTCGGCCGGCGTGCACAGCGTGACCTCGTAGCCGCGCTCCTGCCAGGTCGAGACGTAGCGTTGCAGCTCGCCGAGCTGGGCGTCGTGCGCGCGGGCGACGATGGCTATCGAGCGCGGCTCGGCCTGGCGCAGCTGCCGATAATGCGCGACCAGCGAGGCCAGGAGATCACCGCCGTTGGAGCCGTTGTCGCCGTTGTCGCCGTTGGACTGGGCGCCACGTTCGGCCGCGACGGCGGCCAGCCACGCATCGGCCACTGCGTCCGAATAGCCCTGCATCGCCGGGATGGTGGCGTTGACCTCGAGCGCGCGATGGGCGCCGCTTTCGTCGATCAGAAAATCGACGCGCGCCGTCGCCAGCCGCTCTGCGTTGGCCCAGCCCGCCAGGCCGGCCGTTTCGAGCGCGCTGAAGCGTCCGAAGAGAAGACCGCGCAGCGGCTGTTGCTCCTTGCCGACCATCAACCAGCGGGTCAGCTTGACCAGCGCGGCGAGCAGCGTGTGGGCATCGCGGCTCACCGCTTCAAAGGCGAAGGCCGGCACCCCGACTGGCGTCAGCAGGAGCGGAATCGGCGTCGTGCGATCGTCGAGCGCCGTGACCACCGCTCCACCCTGTGCCGCGGCCCGAGCATAGCGCTGGCCGAGGCCGCGAATGCGCTCGGGTGACAGCGACGCAAGCCACTGCGAAGCGGCGCGCTCGCCGGGCGCCGAAAAAAGGCTTCCGCCGTTCATAAAACCCGCAGGATCCAGCATTTGAGATAGTCGGTCTCGGGCACACCCAGGAGCACCGGATGATCGCGCCCGGCGCCGCGCCGTTCTAGCAGCTGCGCCGCGCGACCGGAATCCTGCGCGGCCGAGTCGATCAGCGCACCGAAATCGGCCGGCGTGACTTTGCCCGAGCAGCTGCACGTGAAAAGCGTGCCGCCGGGGCGCACCAGGCGCAGGCCGCGCAAGTTGAGCTCCTTGTAGGCGCGGTCGGCGGCGCCGGCCACGCCGACGCCTTTGCGCTTGCCGAGCGCCGGCGGATCGATGACCACTATGTCGAAGCGGCGCCCCTCGGACTCGAGCGCGCGCAGAACGTCGAATGCATTGGCAGTGCGCACCTCGACGACCGCGTCGAAGCCATTGCGCGTCACATTGGCCCGTGTCCGCGCCGTCGCGTCGGCCGATTCGTCGAGCGCGAGCACCGAAGTCGCGCCGCCACGAGCGAGTGCGAGCGCAAATCCGCCGTGATAGCTGAACGCGTCCAGACAATCACCGACGGCGTACTCGCGAGCGCGCGCGTGATTCTCGGCCTGGTCCAAGAAGCCACCGGTCTTCTTATCGGCCATGACGTCGATCTCGAATTCGTTGCCCGCGTCGTGGTAGCGCGCCACCGTTGCGCCGTCGCCGACCAGCACGCGCCGCTCCCGGGGCAGCGCTTCGAGATCGCGAGCCGAGCCGTCGTCGCGGGCGATCACCAACCGAGCTCCGATAGTGCGTGCGACGACTTCGGCGATCAGCTCTTTTCGCGCATCCATCGCGCGCGTCATGGTCTGCAGCACCGCGACGTCGCCATATCGATCGACGATTAAGCCGGGCAGTCGGTCGGCCTCGCCATGGACCACGCGATAGCCGTCGGCCGTCGGAAACAGTCGCTGGCGAAATGCAAAGGCCGACGCTATGCGCGCTTCGAGGAGAGCGCGATCTAGGTCGAGGTTGGCCCCGCCGAGCATGCGCAAGACCAGAGGTGCGCCAGGTGCGTGCAGCGCCGAGCCCAGCGCGTGACCGCGCGGATCGATCACGTCGACGACATCGTCCGTCGCTGCCGCTGAAGAGGGCGCATCGACGTCAGCGGCATAGATCCACGGATGGCCGCGCCGAATCCGCGCCGCGCCGCGGGCCGTGACCTTGACTGTCGCCCTCATGCGTTTCGCATAACACGGGCACGCCGTTGCCGCGCGGCGCTGGCAGCGATAGGCTGGTTTCGATGGAAACTGTGTACGCGCGACGTCGTTCGGCATTGATGGAGCTGATCGGTCCCAAAGCGGTGGCCATCGTCGGCGGTCCGACACACGCCCATCGCAATAGCGATGTCGAATACCGCTACCGGCAGTCGTCGGACCTGCTGTTCTTGACCGGCTTTGCCGAGCCCGAGTCGGTCGCGGTGCTGGCGCCGGGCCGTCCGCAACCGTTCACGCTGTTCGTGCGGCCGCGCGATCCGGAGCGCGAAACCTGGACCGGCCGGCGCGCCGGCGGTGAGGGCGCGAGCGCGAAGTTCGGCGCCCAGGCGGCGTTCGACATCGCCAAGCTTCCCGCTGAGCTGACCAAAATCCTCGACGGCGCCGACGAGGTCCACACGCTCCTGGGCGAAGATGCCGCGCTCGATGCGCAGCTGCAAAAGAGTATCGGCGAGCTGCGTGCCGGCGAGCGGCGCGGGCTGACCGCACCGACCAAAATGTGCGATCTGCGCGCCACGCTGCACCGAATGCGCCTCATTAAGGACGAGCACGGGCTGGCGCAGCTGCGACGCGCGGCAGAAATTACACACGAGGCGCACGTGGCCGCGATGCGCGCGGCGCGCGCCGGCGTCTTCGAATACGAGATCGAGGCGCTGATCGACTACACGTTTCGTCGGCGTGGCGGCCTGCCCGGCTACGGCACCATCGCCGGCGGCGGCGCCAACGCGACCATCTTGCATTACGTCGACAACAGCGAGCCGCTCAAGCAGGGCGAGCTCTTGCTCGTCGACGCGGGCTGCGAATTCGGCAGCTACACCGCCGACGTCACCCGCACGTATCCCGTCGGCGCGCGCTTTTCTCCGGCACAGCGGCGCCTCTACGAGATCGTCCTCGACGCCGAGAAGCGCTGCATCGCGGCAGTCAAGCCCGGCGCAACAGTGCAGGGCATCCACGAGCTGGCCGTGCAAATTTTGACCGAGGGGTTGGTGCGCCTCGGCCTTCTGAGCGGCGAGCCCGAGGCGCTGATCGAAAGCGGCGCCTATCGCCGCTTCTACATGCACCGCACGTCGCACTGGCTGGGCATGGATGTGCACGATGTCGGCGGCTACGTCGTCGACGGCCAGCCGCGGCCGCTGGCGCCCGGTATGGTGCTCACGGTCGAGCCCGGTCTGTACATTCCCGCCGATGCCACCGATGTCGCCGAGGAGTACCGCGGCATCGGCATCCGCATCGAAGACGATATTTTGTGTACCCAGTCCGGCGACGCTCCGGAGATCTTGACCCTGGCTATCCCCAAAGAGATCGAAGAGCTCGAAGCGCTGACCACGGCCTAACCGAGGCCATGGAGATCGTCGACCGGCTTCGACGCCGCATGGTAAACTCGATCTCCCGTGAGTTCGGTCAACCTCTACGCCAAGGAGATCTCGCTCAAGATCGTCTATTACGGGCCTGGGCTCGGCGGTAAGACGAGCTCACTGCAGCACATCCATCGCGCCATCAAGCCGGACGCGCGCGGCCAGCTGGTGTCCCTCTCGACGGGCATCGACCGCACCCTGTACTTCGATTTTTTGCCGGTCAAACTGCCCAAGCTGCGCGGCTACACCGTGCGCGTGCAGCTCTACACGGTGCCCGGGCAGGTGCACTACAACTCCACGCGCAAGCTGGTTCTCACCGGCGCCGACGGCGTGGTTTTCGTTGCTGACTCGCAGAGTGCACGCCACGACGCCAACATCGAGAGTCTGACCAACCTGCGCGAGAACCTGCGCGAGCAGGCCCTGACGCTCGACAAGTGCGCGCACCTTTTTCAATACAACAAGCGCGACATGCCCGACGTTCTGTCGGTCGATGAGTTGAACCGCTCGCTCAATCAATATGGCGCGCCAGTCTTCGAGACCTGCGCCACGTCGGGGCATGGCGTGTTCGAAGCGCTCAAGTCGATCACCACGTTGGTGCTGTCCGACCTGCGGCGGCGCGGGGTTTGGCGCGCCGACCCAGCGCCCGATTCGCTCACCTCGGTCCCCATTCTGAATCCGGCAGCTACGCCGGCGCCGGTGCATTCGACCACTGGCACCGCGTTTCCCAATCTGCCCAGCGTCCCGAGCGCGAACGCGAACGGCGGCTCCTCGGGGACGTTTTCGACCGGCGTGCCGGAGGAAATCACCCGCGAAGATTCGGGGAGCCGCACGCCGACCGAAGGGTCGATCGCGCAGAGCCTGCAGGCCCTGGCTGACCGCACCGAGGAGCGGGATCTGCAGCTGCGGCCGCTTCAGCCCGAAGAGGGCGTCGGCGCCAGCGTCGACGGTGGAATGCTCGGGCGCGGCGCTGCTCTGTCGGAAATTTTGCCGCCCGGTCACGGGCGCGATGGGGTCGTCGCCGTCGAGTATCTGGTGCATCGCGGCGACTACGCAGCGGCCGTGACCAAGGCCAACAAGATCTTCGCCGATGCGGCCAAGGCCGACGGCGAGGGTGGGTCTCGCGGCGATGAGCTGACGCTGCACGCGCTGCTCTTGGGTGTGCAGGGCGCGCGCTATCTACGGTTTCGCGAGACCGTGCAGCGCGCCGCCGGCGGTGGCGCATCTTCGGCCGACGCGCTGTTCGCGCTGTTCTTCTTGGTGGATGCCGTGATGCGCGCGAGCTCGATCCCACCGCGCTGAGAGCCGGCCGACACTGAGCGCTCAGGTCGAGCCCTCCCGTTCTGGATGCGCTCGTGAGCGGGCCAGCAGCTACAGAAGGAATTCGGCGCCGATGGAAAAATCGAAAGCGCCGTAAAAATCCGTGTACGAGCTGCGCTGGCAAGCCGCGTAATTACTCCCGCCATGAAATCCGGGCCCGAAGCCGAAGTTGATTCCGGCGCCGACCGCGATATTGCGCTTCAAGAAATAGCGCCCGGAAAAGCCGGTGCGAAATACCGGCGCGGCCGCCCCGGTATCGCCGCAATCGCGGTTGTACAGAATGTCGACGCCGACCAAGATCGGCAGCTCGAGCACGATCGGAATCGGAGTGCGCCACTTGAGCTTCACGCCACCGGCGATTCCCACGTCCCAGCCGCCACGATAGCATTGCGACAAGAAATCCTGCGCGCACGAGCCGCTCGTCGAGCCGAAGCCGAAGACATTCGACAGCTGCACATCGAACCACACCAGCTCGTGAAAGCGGTAGGCGTATTCGGCGGTGAGCTTGATGCCTGACGGATTTTGGTATTTTCCGCCGAACCCGGCTTGGTAGCCGAGCGTCGCGGTCAGCTCGTGCTTCGAGGGAAACAGCTCCGGGCCTGATGTCTGAATGGTGCTATCCGCGCGGGCCACTGCCGAGCCGCACAGAACGAGCGTCAACGCGGCGTTAATGAGCAACCGTTTCATTTTGCCTCTAACTCCGCCACGCGGCGGGCCGTCAGGTCGAGGTAGTCGGCCTCGGTGTCGATGCCGATGTAGCGCCGCCCGGCGGCCAAGGCGGCGACGGCGGTAGTGCCCGATCCATTGAACGGATCGACGATCAGCTCGCCGGCGCTCGACCCGGCGCGCACGATGCGATCGAGGAGCGCACGCGGCTTTTGCGTCGGATGGCGACCGTGGCGCCGCTCGCTTTTGCCCGGCGTCGGCAGCGTCCAAACGACCTGCTCACCGTCGACGGATGGCATCTGCCACAGGTCCCGCATCTGGCGGCCGCCATTGTCCTCTTTCATCTCGCGATAGTGAAAGGTGTGCGGCAGCGGTTTGGCTCGACGCGGCGAGGCCCACAGCAAAATCTCGGTGGAGTGCGTGAAAAAGCGGCACGCCAAGTTGGGGCTCGCATTGGGCTTGAACCACGTGATCGTATTGAGCAGGTGAAAGCCCAGCGATTGCATCGCGAAGCCGATGGAAAAGATCACGTGCTGCGTGCCCGACACCCACAACGTGCCGGACGGCTTGAGCGCGCGTTGCGCAGCTCCCAACCAGTGCAGGTTCCACGCGTGGTCGGTAGCCAGGCCGCGCGACGAATCCCACCGCCCCTTGTCGACCGCGACGCGTTGGCCGGCACTGCAGGTGGTGCCGCCATTGGAGAGAAAATAGGGTGGGTCAGCGAACATCAAGTCGGCGGATTCGGCGGGCAGCGCGTTGAGCACCTCGACGCAATCACCCATAACCAGACGGTGGTCGGCGCCGTGATGACGCACCGCGACTCGCGCGTCGACTTGCGCGAGCACGTCCAAAGATGCGCGAGAGGCGCGGGGGCGGCTCATGGCCACCAGCTTTAGGCCGCGCGCACAAGGTCGCAACTTTTTGGCTTTCGCCAGCGCCCGCACAACCGGCCCTGACCGGGCCGCCACCCCAGCCCAGCGACGGCGGCGCGAAAAAATGCAGCGGCCGTCAGATCGCCGTGTCTCCTTAGTGAGGGGGCCGCTGATGGACCAGGACCAGGAGCCGAACCAAAGCGTTGAGCCGGCGCCGGTGTGCGAAGAGCCGGCCAATTCATCGGAGGCGCCAGCCGCGGTCGCGGCCCCGGGTCCCGCCGCCGGCAATCCCGACAATCCGCTGGTGGCTCCGGGCATCCCGGCGGCCGAGCCGCGCGAGCCAGCCGAAGACCCGCTCTTCTCCAAGGACACCAAAGAGTCCGCCGAGAGCACCGATCGGGTCGGCAAGGCACTCGATGCCGCGGGCGAGCTGGCCAAGCAGATGGGTAACAAGGGTGCCGGGGAACTCGGCGGCAAAATGGGCGGCCTCATGGGTTTGCCGGGCGATGCCGTCGCCGGAGCCGAAGCCTACGACGAGCTGAAAAAAGGCGATCTGGCAAAGGGAGTTCCGGACGCGGTCAGCGCAGTGGCCAGCACGGCCGGGGATGTTGCGTCGGCTGTCGGAAATGAAACGGTGGGCAAGTACGCCAACGCCGTCAAAGGTGGCGTCGAGCTGGGCACCGGGGCGGCGCAACTCTACGACGCAGTGACCGCCGGGCCGATTGCACCGGGACAGACCGGCACCGATACCGCCCAAGAAGCGGTCAATGGGGTCGAAAATCTTCTCAAGGGCGTGGCCGACGGGGCACAGACCGGTGTCGTTGGGGGCGCCGCCGGAGCCGCCGTTGGCAAAGCGTTGGCCGGCGGCATGGCGCTCGGCAATCTCGCCGCACCGCTCATTTTCGGCGACAAAAAAGAGGACACCCACGCGGCGACCGCCGACGGGCAGGAGCACGGCACGACCGGTAACTCCGCGGTCGACTGGGTGTTCGGCGCTGGCAAGTACTCGAACGGCCGCTGGTCCGATTCATCCGCCGCGCAATAGGAGGCTTCTATGTCCACGAATTGGGCGACGCTGCGAACCGATCTTTTGCGTGTCTTACGGCTGGTCGACGAGCATGCGGCCGACTTCACGGGTGTGACCGAGGCCGGGCACGAGGTGGTGGTCGAGCATCGGATGGGCACGGACATGGACTGGGTGGTCTTGCGCTCGCCGATCTGTGCGCAGGGCGAAATGGATCCAGCGCAGGTGCTGGAGCGCAGCGGACGGATGGCGTTCGCCACCCTGGTCCTGGTGCGTGGCATCTATTGGTTGCGGGTGGCGCTCCCGTGCGACTCGGTCGAGCTGCGCGATCTGGCCAAGCTCGTCGGGTTGCTCACCGAAGGGGCGCGCTCGTTGTGGCCCTATTGGGTTGCGCAGCCGGCGACGCTGACCGGCCTGTATTCGCACTACTGCGAATAGCTGGACTTTACGCCGAATCGAGGCCGTGCGCGCGGAAGGCGCGAATGCGCGAGCGCAGGAACCAGATCGCGCCGACGACGATCACCAGCACCAGGACGAAATCGAAGCGGTGAAAGTAGGGGCGCAGGCCCTCCCAATTTTCGCCGAGGCGCGCGCCGGCATAGGCCAGCGCCACACACCACGGCAAGGAGCCGAGGAACGTGTAGAGGTGAAAGCGCAGCTGGTTCATCCGAGCTATCCCGGCGGGCAGCGCGATGAATGTCCGCACCACGGGCAAAAGGCGTGCTGCGAAGACCGTCACGCCGCCCCAGCGCTCGAACCACCCGTCGACACGATCGAGCTCGTGCGGCGTCACGAAAAAGCGCACCCAGCGCGTGTGGGCCAAAAACGGCCGACCGAGCCAGGCGCCGACGAAATAAGCCA